>QNBS01000029.1 GCA_003644175.1 Planctomycetota bacterium
GTTGGACCTGGATGGGCTGGGCCTGCGCGAGCGTGAAATGAAGATGGTCGAGCAGTTGATCCACAAGCCCAACGTCATTATTATCGTGACGGGTCCGACCGGTTCCGGCAAGACAACGACTTTGTATTCTGCTTTGAAGCAGCTTAACGATGTCAAAACGAAGATCATCACCACCGAGAACCCTGTAGAGTACGATATCGACGGGCTTATTCAGGTCCAGATGCGTCCGGAGATCGGTTTGACGTTTGCAAGATGCCTGCGGGCTATCCTGCGGCAGGACCCCGACATCGTTATGGTCGGGGAAATTCGGGACCTCGAAACGGCACAGATCGCAATACAGGCTTCGCTGACCGGACACCTGGTGTTTACCACCGTGCATACAAACGATGCCCCGAGCACGTTAGCGAGGCTTATCGATCTGGGGCTCGAGACATTCCTGATTACCGCGACGATGGAAGGGATTATCGCGCAGAGGCTTGTGAGGCGGATTTGCCTTAACTGCAAGACTGCCTTCGAACCGACTGAGGCGATGCTGATGGAGGTTGGACTTACGCCGGATGATGTCGCCGGGAAGGAGTTGTACTACGGGCGGGGATGCGATCAGTGCAACAATACGGGCTATCGTGGACGAATAGGGCTTTACGAAATCATGATGCTGGACGATGAGCTGCGGGACCTGATTATGAATGACGCCTCGACAAATGTGCTGCGACAGGCGGCTCGCAGGAACGGGATGAGAACACTGCGCGAAAACGGGCTTGCCGTGATTTTTGACGGGATAACGACCATCGAAGAGGTGGCCAGGGAAACTTTGGCTGCTGAGGAATAGAGGTAAAGATAATGGCTGTATTTCAATATCGAGCACTTGACAGCAACGGTAAGGAAGTTAAAGCCGAGATCGAGGCGTTGAGCAGTAAGGAAGCGATAAGCAAGATACGGAACAAGGGGCTGTTTCCGACGAAGGTTCGGGCCATGAGCGCCGGCAAGAAGGTCCAGGCCGCCGGCGCCGCGGCGCCCAAGCGACGGCGTGCGACGGGCAAAGTCAAGATCAAGCACGTCTGCCAGTTCGCCAGGCAGCTTTCGACGCTTCAGGACGCCGGTCTTGCCATTTTGCGATCTCTTCGCATCCTGGAGGGTCAGCAGAAGAAGGGCAATCTGCGGAGGGTCATCGGGCTGGTCGCCGACGATATCGAGGGCGGTGCGACTCTTTCGGAGGCGATGAGCAAGCATCCCAAGTGTTTTGACAGGCTTTTTGTGAACATGATCGCCGCCGGAGAAGTCGGCGGCGTTCTGGACATTATTCTCGCTCGTGTGGCCGAGTTCATGGAGAAGTCCCAGCGTCTCAAAGCGAAAGTCAAAGGCGCAATGGTTTACCCGATAGTGGTGCTGGTCGCTGCATTTATAATCGTGATGGGGCTGATGATATTTATCATCCCCAATTTCGCCAACGTGCTGACCGATATGTCCGACGGCGAGGCGAAACTGCCGAAGCTTACGCAGACTCTGCTCAACATCAGCAACTGGCTTACGGACAGAAAAGGCCTGAATGCCGGCATTGTCGTAGCGGTGCCGTTTATCATCATCGCGATCATGCGGCTGATCAGGCAATTCAGGGCGGGTCGATACGCAATCGACTGGGTCAAGCTCAGAATACCCATCCTCAAGCAGCTTGTTTACAAAACCGCCGTCGCACGATGGACGCGGACATTGGCGACGCTTATCAGCGCCGGCGTGCCGATCCTGGAGGCGCTGAACATCACCCGCGAAACGTCGGGCAATGAAATATACGCCAGCATGTTAGGCAAGGTGCACAACGCCATCCGGCAGGGCGACACGTTTGCAAATCCTCTGCGACAGTCCGGGACGGTTGACGCCATCGTGGTCAACATGGTCGATGTGGGCGAAGAGACGGGCGACATGGACAAGATGCTGGAAAAGGTCGCCAACAACTTTGACGAAGAAGCAGACGTTCTCGTCTCGGCGCTGATGTCGATGCTCGAGCCGATTATGATTATCATACTCGGTCTGATCGTCGGCACGATCGTCCTGGCGATGTTCCTGCCCATGATAAGTATTATTACCGCTCTTATGTAGAGAGCGAAGATTCGGATAGAGAAACAAAATGTTGACATTTTTTGAAAGGAACGGTTCGATGGAAAAATGGAAATCGGTATCAAAGAAGAGGTTGGCGTTCACGATCGTGGAGCTCCTGACGGTGATGGCGGTCATTGCGATATTGATCAGCCTCCTGGTTCCCGCCTTAGCCCTTGTTAAGGCTTTCGCCAAGGAGATTGAGCAGAGAGCCCAGCTTCACAGTATCACAGTGGCGATCGACATGTTCGCCGCCAACTCCGGATACGGCACGTATCCACCGTCCAATGACAACTCGATGCCGCCGCTGGATCCGCAGGATCCAACGCCATACGGGGGCGCCCAGAAGCTGGCTGAGGCCCTGGTGGGCTGGGACCTGTTGGGCTACCACCCCAAGTCGTCGTTCATCTCTGACGGCGATGGCAGCGCTGGGCTCGGACAGCCGGTCTATGACCCCACGAATCGTAGGAACATGGACGAGCGCAAGGGTCCTTTCATTGAACTGGAAAACGCCAATGCCTATAGGCTGGGGGACATTTACGCGAATGTCCAGAGTTTCGACCCGTTAAATTATGTCTTGTGCGATGTTTATGCAAAGAAACGCACTCTGGCGGTCAACCAGGCAAATAAGAAGACGGGCATGCCGATCCTCTACTACCGCGCACGAGCAGAGAACTTTAACCAAACCTTCGATTTGCTTGCGGGTGCTCCTGCGGCCAACGGGATCGAAGACGACATCTACTACTACCCCGACAATCAAAACCTGCTCTTGCTTGGCGCACCCGACGACGGCGCCTTGATCCACCCCATTGCCGACGACGCAGCCATAGTTGATGACTACCTGGATTTTGAAAACATGATACTGAATAACGAGATTATAACGATCCGCCGTCCTTATCGTGCGGGGTCGTATATTCTCATATCGGCCGGCAAGGACGGGCGTTACGGTAAGGCTGATGATATAACCAACTTCACGACGGCAGAGTAGGTTGGGTTGTTGGCAGGTATCTGAATGAAAAAGTTTTACAGCCAACCCGGTTTTACGCTTAGCGAGGTGCTGATCGTTGTTGCGATATTGCTGATTCTCGCCGGCGCGCTTGTGGGTTTCGGCAAGCATCTGAAGCAACAGGCCCGGGCCAGTCTCTGCGAGTGCACCATCGGCGTGCTGATTGCGGCGATTGAGCAGTACCACGACTGGCATGATGCGTTTCCTGACCCGGCCAATGATCCGGTGATGTCGCCGATAGAGAATCTGTATGCCCAGCTTTATAATCAACCCAGGTCATGTGCGTTGTGCGAGCAGATAGAGAAATCACAGAAAGGCGATATCGACGGCGACAGGGCATTTGAGTTCCTGGACCCGTGGGGCAAGCCTCTTGATTACCGGTATCTGCCGGGCATGACTTTCCCGGTGGTTGAATCGGGCGGGCCTGATGGTGATTTGGCGACCGCCGCAGACAATATCAGCAGCAGGTAAGACGCCTTGCGCCGGTGCTTTGAGCGACGGGGCGTATTGAGACAGAGATATAAATTAAGGAGAAGACTTTTGCAAAATTGCGGTTTGCCATGTTTTTGGGAAAGAAAAGTCGCTGAGCTTTTTTCTTTCCCTTAGAGATAACTTGTTATGCGGCTGGATGTTATGGGATTACATAAGAAAATCGAAAAGATGATTTTCTTAAGTAATGTATGCCAAACCGCAATTTTGCAAAAGTCTTGTTAAGGAATAGAAAATGATGAGGATAAGACCTGTTCGCAGCCGGTGGGCGTTTACGCTGATCGAGCTGCTTGTGGTTATCGCCATTATAGCCATGCTCACGGGCGTGCTTGTGCCGAGCATAAAGATGGTCTCCAGGTCGGCCAAGCGCCTCAAGCAGTCGTCGGTCTTTCATGGTTACAGTACCGGACTGGAACTCTTTAACAAGGATTTCGACGGCTATCCGGATTCCGACGTGCTGAGCGGGGCGGGTGGTTCGGTCTGCGGCGCTCAGCATCTGGCCGAAGCCATGATGGGCATCGATCAGAAGGGATTTGATCCCAGGAGCAGGTGGTATGCCCCGTCCCACGGGACCGATGTCTACGCAAGCGCCGCCCGCGGCTCGACGGCCGCTGAGATAACGGCAAGCAATAATCGTCGCAAGGAGGTTTATATTGAGCAGAAAGACGACGGGTGTTATGCCCTGGCCGACGTCTATGACGTCGCTAATGGCGGCAGCATCGGTCCGGTGTACAGTCCTTCGGGCTTCGCCCAGGCCAGGGCGCCGGTGCTGACGGATATTTTCAAGAAGAAACGCATTACACTGACCACGGCAACCGGCGGAACAAACCGGGTCAAGGTCGGCACGCCGGTGCTGTATTTCAAGGCGGACACCACGTCGAGGCTGTTTACGGACGACCCGCTCGGTATCGGCAATCATGCCAACTGGATTTATAATTATGACGACAACCAGGCGATCATCGACCTGGGAACCGTGCCGGATCAGACGGTGCGACACGATTTTGAAGCGGGCCGGCAAACAACGCGCAACGTGCCGGCGATGGATGGTCTGAATTGGTTTTATGAGACAATCAAGGACTCGCGTGTTGACGCATACGACAAGCCTCACAATGCCAAGACATTTATCCTGATGTCGGCGGGCCCGGACGGCGTGTTCGGGACAAAGGACGACGTAACTAATTTCAATTAATGACAGGGCATGGGCAAGGAGATATTAAGATGAAGACCAGGTCAGGGCTGTTTTCGTGCAGTCGCGGGTTTACCTTAGCCGAACTGCTTACCGCAATGGCAATCATGGCGATTTTGATCGGCCTGCTTGTTCCGACCATAACCATTATTCGGAAAACCGCACAGAAGGTCAGGCAGAAATCGCAGTTCCACGGCATCGACATCGCGCTGGAGAGCTTTCGAACGGATTTCGGCGACTACCCGAATTCATCGTACGACACGGGCGTTGACCCCGGCTACTGCGGCGCACAGAAACTCGCCGAGGCAATCGTCGGCTGGGACGGTTTCGGCGTCCATCCGAAGACGGAATGGCGATCTGACGGACTCGCAGATTGGAACGGCGACAGTGTCTACGATGATCCGGATGAATCTGTGTATCACGTCACCTTTGATACGCCTTACGAAAGCCGCGAGGATAATCGCAAGGTCAGATATGGTCCTTACCTTGAGCTGGAGGCCGCCAATGCGGTCAAGATTGGCGATCTGTATCCCAATCCGGTCGGAACTCCGCCGTCGTTCCTGGACCCGCGCAGGTATGTTTTAGCGGATATGTTCGGCAAGGTTACTCACCTGACAACTCGCAAGAGAACGGGAATGCCGATTCTGTACTATAAGGCCGACGTCGGCAGTACGGAACATCGGCCGACTAATGTCTTTGTCGCAGGGCTCCCCTGGCCCCCGCAAAATATCTACAACGTCACCGACAACGGTCCGATTTACATAACCGCCCCACCGTTTGGCAACAGGTTACATGAATTGGCTGCTGATCAGGCCACCTTTTACGATCGGACGACGAACCCGAATTTCCCCGGCAGGACGATACCACCAAATCTGGGGCTGGGGCGTCGGCCTTATCGTTCGGAGTCGTTTATTCTCCACAGTGCCGGTCGGGACGGGCTTTATGGCACGGCCGATGACGTGTACAACTTTGACACCGAGTAGCGATGGGACTTGTGAGGTATGAGATTTGAAACTTGAGACTTAAAAAGCGAAACGCAATCTACAATCTACAATATACAATATAAAATTGTAAACGGTGTCCAGTGAGGCGATACGGGGAAAAAACGGGTTTTACGCTCAGCGAACTGCTGGTTGTTATGGCCGTGATGATGATATTGGCCGCCGCAACCATTCCCGTCGCCAGACAGCTCATGAAGTCGTTTGAAACATCCGCCGGGGTAAGAAGGCTCATCAGCGCCGCGCTGTGCAACGGGCGCGCCATCGCCGCCAAAGAGCAGCGCTACGCGGGCGTGCGATTCCAGCAGGACATCAAGGGCAATCAGTACATGATCTTTATCATCCACGATCCGGCGCCGGCGCCGACCACCGACCAACTCGCCATAGATCCTTTCGCAACGGGCACGGGGTTAGCCTGCGGCTTCCGGGCTATTGAGGGAAAGAAACCGATCAAACTGCCCGCAAACATCGGAGTAATGGATTTACGTATCCGCCTTGATCGGCAGGACGCCCGTATAAGCGACGACAGGCCTATTGAGGTCAGGATTGGTAGTGTCGTGGATGCTGCTGCGAGCAATGCGAATATCGACGACAATTATGAAGTGATGGATACGACCACTTTCTCTATTGTCTTTTCGCCGGCCGGCAAGCTGGTGGTTCATGACGTGAGAGTGCGAAACAGAACCGGCAACACAAGTGCTGATGATGTGTTCGACATAGATTTGAATGTGGATGCCGGCGGCGCTATGTTCTATCAGGACGATTACGCTATGTTGGGATTGGGGCAGGAGCCGAGCAGAAAGTGGTTTGTGATTTATGACAAGAAGGCGTTTGGCGCTGTCGGTGCGCCCAGCCGATGGAGCGATTATCTTGAATATCTCAAGAACAACGAAACTGTGTATGTCAACCCGCGTACGGGCGAAGTGATCAACTATTGACGATTGGGCGGTTTGGGCGTGATAAGCAGATGAACAGACGACCAGGACATAAAGGATTTTCACTGACTGAAGTGCTGTTGGCGGCAGGCATCCTCGTGATCGGCTTTATGCTGATTGCAGGCTCCCTGCCGGTCGGCATCAAGCTGACCGCGATGGGCACGGAGCGCACCATCGGCGCGGTGGCGGCCGATGAGGCGTTTGCCAAGGTCCGGCTCTTCGGCCTGCGCAACCCGACCCCGGCGGACCCCTGGCCTGCCGATCCGAATGTTCATTGTGTCGATTACGCCGGTGTTTCACAGTTGATTTTGACGCCCAACAGCGACGAATACAGCTATCCGTCCACGGATGTTCGACCCGATACAAAGAAATACTACTGGGCGGCGATGTGCAAATACAATCTGTTCGATCTGGGCCTTGATACGTTTCAGGTCACGGTCTTTGTCAGCCGGGATACGGGACTAAATACCCGGTATCCATACCCTTCATGGAACCCTTTGAACACGAATCCTTTGCTGCTTGCACGTTACCCCCGCCCCGTGCAGGTACCGGTGGACGCGATGGGTGCAACCGGCATGGTCGATACGATACAGGTGGTGGCAACCCCACTTTCCGATTCTCAGGAGATGGCGCGGCTTATCACCGATGAGAGCGTCCTGTTGGATGACCGTACCGGACAGATAATGCGTGTGCTGAAGCGCGGCGTAAATAATCCCATAAGCGGCATATATGATCCCACAATCATCCGCCTGGAGAACAAGCTTTTTGATGCCGGCTTTGGCCCCAGGCATGTCTGGGTGATACCGCCGGCAAAGGGCAGCGGACGCTATCCGGGCGTGGGTGTGTATCAGCGGACGATCAAGTTTAAGTAGCCGGAAGTTTGCGATGAAGAAGGCGTTTACAATAACGGAACTCTTGTTGGCGATATCGCTTATGGTCGTCCTGCTGGCGACCAGCGGCATTGTGTTCCAGACCGCCGTCAAGGCGCACCGAACGGCGTCGGCAACCGCCGAAATCGCACGCAAACTCCGAGGAATAACCGACCAGCTAAACGCCGACTTCAAAGGACTGCGAAAAGACGGCGAGATATTCATTACCTGGGCGCCGTATCCGGTGGACGATGACGGGGACGGACAGGTTGACCGGTACGAAAGGTTCGACCGGATTATGTTTTTTGCCGACGGCGATTTTCAATCATACAAGGAATGGCCCATAAACGATCCGGGGGGCGCAGTGATACATGGCAATATTGCCCGGATATCTTATATGTTGGCCGAGGACTACATGGGTAATAAGGCCCCACAGAAGGTTGACCAGGAGAGGGTGTTGGCTCGCAGTCAGCATATCTATACTGCCGAAGCCGCTTTGGTGGACTTTGCTCAGCAACCGAACGGTACTTTTCTTCCAGTGCCCCCGCGAAGCAACTGGATTGATCCGGGAGATATCCCTAATTCATTTATCAAGATGCCTCCGCCTCCGCCGCCGGCGACCAATGACATGATACCAGGCAATAACACTTATGAATATGACAATCTGACGCTTGAGGAATGGCTCAACCGTGATTGGGTTGACAAGAGTCTCATGTTAACGGTTGTCAGTGATGTGTCTGTTGGAGGAGTCAATCTGGACGGAGGTCTGGTGGTGGATGTGGCCGGCAAAGCTCCCGTCAATATACATCAACTTCTGGCCGAGGGAGTGGGATCGTTCAGTGTGCAGGGTTGGTATGGGCCTGCTCAAAGATGGTTTCCGGAGGTCATAATAGATGAGCAGGGCAACTTTGTAGTGAACGATTTCAGAGTGGCGGCAGGCAATCCGGGCGAGCTTGATTTGACGTTTCCTCCGCGGCTGATCTATCCGTGGCCGTGGGACCTCGATCCTGTGGCGGATGCGGGAGTGGTGGATTTTGGGGGGAGCGTGAATTATCCGAGGTGGATGATCAATGATACGAATTTCAATTCGATACCGGGTTTGGGCAGGGCGTTAAAGTTTACTTTTACGCTTTATGACTCGAAAGGTGTTTTCAAAGAAGGCAAGAAATTTACTCATGTTGTTTATCTGGATGATTAGTTAGTTCATGTTGCAGAAACAGGATTTGTCATTCCCGCGAAGCTTGTCCCCGCGAAAGCGGGGAGCGCCGAATCCAGTTTTTGGCGTCTGGACCCCCGCTTTCGCGGGGGTGACATCGAAAAGGAATTAGTTTGGTGCTTACGATGGCGGCCTTGAGATGGAAATGAAACCGACAAAACCTGCCCGTTCCGACAGTCGCAGGGGTTCTGCACTTATTATGGTTGTGGTGCTGACGGTGCTGCTTGCGGTGATCGGGGTGCTCTTTGTGATGGCCTCGCGCATCGACGAGATGGCGACTTCGTCGGTGGTCTATGACCGCGAGCTTGACTACGCCGTCGAATCGGTGGTCGAACTGATCTCGCAGCGGCTCACCGACGATCTGATGGGTGGGGTGGACGAGAGGGGTGTGGTGGACGAAAGGTCCTTTGACTCTCCCGGCATCCGCGACAACTGGCTGTCGACGATCGAGCCGGAGTCCCTGGGAGATAACGGAACGCCGGCCGATTACACAGATGATATTTTCGCGTGGCCACACTTGAGCGATATCACCGGCGATATTCGAGCGGCAGGCTGGATAGGCCTTTTTGCCGACATTTACAGTAGCGCCGACGCCAATGATGTTGTGCCCGCAGACGCCGACGGCGACGGCGTTGTCGACAGTCTCTGGGTCAGACTGCCCGACGTAACCACCGGTCGCGGAAGGCCGGTCTTTGCCGCGGTCCGCATAATCGACAACTGCGGCATGTTGAATCTCAACACCGCTCACACGCTTGCTCCCGGCAGCGAGGGAAGGTATCTTTCCGAAGTGGATTATGAGAGGTTTCTTCGAGGAACGGATCGGCAGTTCAACTACGACGCCATTCGATACGCGCGCCAGGGCGGCCCGAGACCGTTGCCGCCGCTTATCGACCTACCGGATGTGTACCATCACAATGCGATAATGCACATTGAAAATCCCGGACCGGATTACGCGCTCTTCGACATCGGCGATGAACTGGAAATACGCAACCGTTTTCTGCTGACCAGTCTGTTTGAGGCGCGGTTTGAGCGCCTCGATGTTGCCAATTACACACTCGATGCCGGCGGTGGCATATACGGGTCGCTGCAGATTCCGGTTGAGCCCGGAATAGCCGGGTATTTTGATGCCGGCACGAGTTTCCCGTATACGCATTTTGATAAATGGAAATGGCGTCTTGATCCGAACAATTTTGACGATACCAGCGGGGCGTGGGTTGCCCCCGGTATTCCGATTGATTATCGGTTCAAGTACGATCGTCGGCATGTCTGTACGTTTTACAGTTTCGACCGCAATCTTCGATTAGGAATGTACCGGGGGCATGAGGGTGTTCCACCCATCCGGGATGATGCGGGTAATCCGCTGCTGATGATATTCGATCCGGACCCGGTGGCGGTATGCACTCGTATCGCAGAATGGGACCCGGCGATCATGCCGGCGGGGGGCTACAATTACAACAATGTCGAAACGCGCGTGCAGATACTCAAGCTTCTCTATGCCTTTCGCGCTTACTCTCTGGCAAAATACCCGACCGAGAATTTCAAGGAAGCCGCCAGAGGCGCCGCACAGGTCGTCGCCAATATGATTGACTATGTCGACGACAACAACCCTCTGACGGAGGGTCCCTTCTTTGACCCGGCCTACGGAGGCCAGACCAACGATAATCCCACATATATCGACCGCAACGTAATCCGGCAGTTGATATGGGAAGTCAGCGGTTATCTCAGCGGTGGACTGAACGCCATCGATATCGATGTTGCTGCGCAGTACGACTTCGGCATCGGCGTCACGGACCCGAATGAGACAATCTACGGCTACGAGCGCCAGCCGTTTATCTCAGAGATTGTGCGCTACGACGACGGCGGCGGAACTACTTACTATGCAATCGAACTCTGTAATCCGTATGAAAATCCTAATGGAGCTATCGACCTTAACGGCTGGCGGATCAAGATCGGTTCGGATGTATATCCGCTTGCATCCGGCGCCCTATGGCAGGGCAGCACTCTCGAAGTCGAACCTGCCACAGGGTCGCGAGTACCTGGGCGGGCCGTGATCGTTAGCGACGTGCAGATTGTCAATCCGGTTGCTTCCTTCCCTGTCCTTGTTATCGAGGTTGCCGGAATGACCATTCCAGCCGGTACGGTTGTTGAATTGCAGCGGCCTGACCCTGCAAGGTCGGGTGAGTTTATTACCGTCGACAAGACTGAAGCCGCTCAGGCCGACTATATTAATGGCGACACTGACTGGCGTTCCAGTAAGCGCGATGATACCAAGTGGAAGTTTACAAACGCCGGCTCCTACGCTGGTAATAGCGTACGGACGTTGGGCCGTCCAAACGCAGTCAGCCTGACTCCTGATGGCTACCAGATGCCTGTGGCCGACGATAATGTGCCCATCGGGACGCTTGGCGATTTTGTGATGGTTCTGCGGGTCGGCAACGAGAAGGGCGGCGATCCCAATACGGTAACCGAGCATGTGGCTGCGGCTTCGGATGAGGGCGATGTCAGGACAGATGTTGCATCCGGTCCTCCTTATCCGCTCGATTATGTTTGCTTCGTGGGTCGGCCCGAGGGTACGCTTCCCGGACGGATCAATGTCAATACGGCTACGAAAGAGGTGATTCGAGCGGCGATCGATCCGAATTCCAACTGGAATCCGGATTATGAAGTGTTGGCGAACAATATCGTGGACAACCGGCCTTTCGAACGTGTGGCGGACCTGCTTAGTGTGGGCGGATTCAAGCAGTTTGCCGCCGATGCTGTTGGCGTCGGCGATCCGGATATGCGCGGCGATTTCGAGGAGCGGGACTGGATACTGTCGCGGGTCGCCAACAAGCTTACCGTTCGCAGCGACGTTTTTACCGCCTATATCCTCGTTCGTCTCGGCTACGACGGGCCCGAGCGACGGATGATCGCAATTTTCGACCGCAGCAACGTCTATAAGCCCGCAGACCCCCGGGCCGTACCGGAAAAACCGCGAATTATCGCCCTCCACCCCGTAGGCGACCCAAGATAATCGCAGTATTGCATTTTGCCGGATATAATCGCTTGCTTTCTGCGCCGTATTGTGCATAATTGTGTCGCGTTGTGTTGTGTTGGGTTCAATAATGAGAAAACTCAGTTGGAGGGTTGTTCTATGAAGCGTCGTGACTTCCTGAAATACGCAGGGTTTGCCGCCATATCAGCGGATTTTTGGGGAGGTTGGCCCTGTGATTTGTCGGCGGCGACCAGAAAATCGAAACGTCCCAACATTGTGTGGATCTGTGCAGAAGATATGTCGCCGCACATGGGCTGTTACGGCGAGACGACCATCAAGACGCCGAACATAGACCGCCTGGCTAAGGAAGGGACACTGTTTCAAAATGCCTTCATTACATGTCCGGTGTGTTCGCCGAGCAGGTCGGCGATGGAGACCGGGATGCACCAGACAAGCATCGGCGCCCATAACCATCGTTCATCCAGGCATAACGTTAAAATTAAACTCCCCCTCCACATCAAGTTGGTTTCGGAGTATTTTCAGCAGGCCGGTTTCTACACATCCAACGGTGGAATGTTGAACATCGGCAATTTGTCGAAGACCAAATCGGGCAAGACCGACTATAATTTCGTCTGGGACAAAAGCGTTTACGACGGTTCGCAGTGGAGCGGGCGAAAGGACGGTCAGCCCTTCTTTGCACAGTTCCAGATTCACGGGGGCAAGAGCCGCTCTGCAAAAGTCGCCAATCCCGTCAATCCTGCCAACGTCAAGCTGCCGCCTTACTATCCGGACGATTACATCCTGCGCGCCGACTGGGCGACATACCTCAACAGCGTTATTCAAACCGATATCGAAGTCGGACAGATAATGAAGCAACTGGAAGACGAAGGGATTGCCGACGAGACAATAGTATTCTTCTGGACCGATCACGGCATCAGCCACATTCGCGGCAAACAGTTCCTTTATGAAGAGGGGATACATATTCCGCTGATCGTCCGCGGCCCGGGAATAAAAGCCGGCTGCATCCGCGAAGATCTCGCCGAGCACATCGATATCACCTGCACGTCGCTCGACCTTGCCGGCATCAGCGTTCCAAGCCACATGCAGGGCGGAAAACTGTTTTCCAAAGGCGCCGGCGCCCGTGAGTATGTTTTTGCCGCAAGGGACCGGTGCGATGAGACCGTAGATCGCATTCGCTGTGTGCGAACGCAGCGATTCAAATACATACGCAACTACTATTCCAACCGATCCGGCGCCCAGCCGAACCGCTACAAGGACGGCAAGCTGATCATGCAAAGGATGCGGCAGCTTTACGCCGCCGGCAAGCTCGACGCCAACCAGAAAAAGCCGTTTTTGCCGACCCGGCCCGTCGAGGAGTTATACGATCTGAAGCAGGACCCCTGCGAACTCAATAACCTCGCCGCCGACCGCAAATATGCCGAAACGCTCGATCATCTGCGGACGAAACTTGATGAATGGATGGCCGAGACGCGGGACCTGGGCCAGATACCGGAGCCGATTCTCGCCGAACTGAGTTCAAAGTATGA
>QNBS01000030.1 GCA_003644175.1 Planctomycetota bacterium
CTTGCAGGAACGGAGTGTTATCGAATATTTGCGCAACATATGTCATTGTCATTTGAACGGTCTTCCCGCTCCATCATTAATAAAAGCAACAGCCGATTTAGCCAAATCTGCCTGAACGCTTACGTACATTTTTCCCTCGGCGTTGCCGACAATACACATTTCCGGGTCGCTCAACAAGTGCCCGCTACTTCGGCGGCGCAAAATTTCGAGTTGTAACGATACGGGCCTATCGCCGATAGCACGCAGCGATGGAATACCGAACGAACTTGAACCAAAGTAGACTATTCTCATGGCACCAACTTCAACAAAACCTCAGACTCAACATTCCCGAAAGCACTCTATTTGTCTTTTTCGTATCGCTCTCTCAGTTCCCGCAACTGCCTGCGGGCTGCAATCAACTGAACCTGTCCCATACGGTCCTTGATGAGCGTCCCCTCGAGGTGGTCGTATTCATGCTGAAAAGCCCGAACTTGCAGACCATTTGCCTTTTCGGTGAACCGCTTTCCCTCAAGGTCGGTCGCGGTGATAACGCATTTCCTGTATCGCTTGATCTTGGCAAAAACGCCTGGAACCGACAGGCAACCCTCTTCATTGGCTTCCTGGATGCCGGAGACTTCGAGTTCGGGATTGATGTACACTTTGGCGCTTTCCCTCGTCCCATCCACGGAAACCACAAAGATGCGCAAACCGATACCAATCTGCGGAGCCGCAAGACCGATACCGTTATGCTCGATCATGACGTCAATCATCCGGTCGACCAGCCGACGGATATCATCGGTAACCTCATCAACCGGCACAGCAACCTCATCAAGCACTGACGAAGGAAAATGAGTTATCTGACATTTTCCTATGAGTTAATCCTTTCTTGATATTGGTATAGTTCTTTGCCATAAGATTAGTACTTGCCTTGCAGCCATATTCAAGGCCTGATGTTTACCAGCAGCGCATCGAAAAGACTTTGAAGCAAGAGCAGGAAAACCAGCGCCTGCGTCTGATTAAAACTAAGCTACCGAGCAGTAGAGCGTAAAGGCTACCGTTTGCGTCCTGCTTTACTACTGCTCTTTCTCTTCGGTTTTCTCAGTACAGGGATGCTCCTTGACACCACCGTGGCACTCTTCTACTTGCTCAGGCGTGCATTCACCTGGTGTCGTTTTGAGGTTCTCCGGCTTTTGGCATTTACAATCGTTTTTAGCATCGCACATAATAAACTCCTTAAAAACCTATTGCCCTTAGTTATTTCACCACAAACTCGTAAAACATAATCTATTTTTCGTCTCACCATCAAGCTGCCCAAGCCGAGAAGTAAGAGCGTTGTAAAACGTCTGCTTTTTCACTTCGCTCGGATACCAGGTGTCAAAGCCCAAAGTGCAAAGTGATACCAAGAAACAAAAAAACTGATTTTCTTATGTAATACATACCAAACCGCACGTTTGCACGAATCTTGTTCAGATGTTGGCATTTTGTTATCTGCTATAAATCAGTTTTAGTGCCAACAGAACATATAAACCATTGTCCGGATGGCCCTTTATTCAATTCATTTGAATTTCACACGCGTACCTGCAAGACATTTAAAACAGCGGCTTGGAAATGCTTTGCGAAACCTTTTAACAGCATCTTTGCCGGTACAATGAGCCATCCCTATTCTCTGCACATCGAATTGCCCAAGTGCTCCAATGGTTTGCTCTATTCGTTCCGAAGAAGCATTGATGAGATGCATTCCGCCCATTACGGTAGAAATATGGTTCTCTCTGCTTAATTTTGCAACATAATCCAATGTGTTAATTACTCCGGCATGTGCGCATCCAAGAAGGACTACCGTCCCCTTTGGCATATTGAGAACAAGAGCCTGGTCATCAGGCAGTAAATCCGGCTCGTGGCAGTTTTTGTCAACGAAGAAAGCTCCACCATCATCTTCAAAGTCGGAATTCCGTGGTATCCGGCCGGTGACGAAAAGGCCGGGGAACACTTGTGTTGGTTTCCTGGTCCAGACGACTTTCCCATTCTCAGCCAAAGCGCCAATAAGGTTCTTTGTCGAATCTGACATGCCAATTTTTCGCACTTGCCCATTCTTCTGAGAGAACTTTGGCTCTAAAGCTGCAGGATGGAGATAGATAGTGGCATTAGATGCAATGTTGAGTACGGCTTCAAGGCCTCCTGCGTGGTCATTATGGCCATGACTCAAGACAATTGCATCTGTCTGCTTCAGGTTTATGCCGAGGAGTTTGGCGTTTTTCAATACAGCATCGTTTGGACCCGCGTCAAAGAGAACTCTCCTATTTCCGCATTCGACCCAGATTGACAAGCCATGCTCCGACCTGAAGTTGCCGTATGCAATATCGTCTACCAAAATTGTAACCGTGGCCGTTTCTGACGAAACAGAACTGTTGGTGACATAGCTCATGATTGCCTGGTGAAGTGCAGATGCAGACAGATTGGAACAGTGATACTTGCTGGCTGGCAAACCTCCCAGGGCTTCGGCAACGTGATCGTCTGTCAACTCCCATGCATGGTCAATGTGCTTTCCAATTGCAAGTTCAGTCATCATACTGCAAGCGGCTATTGCAGCCGGGCACCCAAACACTTTATATTTGACATCAGCCAAATATTCATTGGCAACTTTTATCCAGACTTTAATCATATCGCCGCATTCTTCTGAACCTATAGTGGCAACACCGTCGGCATCGGAAATCTCGCCCACGTTACGTGGATTGCTAAAGTGCTCAATCACTTTTTCCGTATAATCATATTCCATTAAAATCTTTTCATTGCTTGTCAACCTTTGTTATTTCATCAGACGGAGCCATACTGTTAAGAAAAGCTCCTACGACTGCCTTAATGGATCCATACAGGAAACCAACCTGAACATCGATATGGTTTTTGGTGAATACATTTTTTGCCTCCTGAGACATCCCTCCGGCAACAATCAGGTCTACGTTATTTTCTCGCAGCCAAATTGATAGTGTTCTTAGGTCAAAGGACAAAGGTGTCATGTATTCGGCATCGAAGATCGCCTTTGAGTCTGTTCCCACATCAACAATTAAAAACTGATCGCAATTGCTAAAGTCAAGGCTAAACTCACCGTTGCTTGCCGGAATTGCTATTCTCATTTCTTATCCGCCTGCAAACCTCTTTTCCCAAGTTACTTACATTGAAGGACAAACACTGCTCAGGTTTCAGCCAATAATACGTCAGTGATCACAGACATTTTCACCGGCGACAAGTGTTCCGTTAAGATATGCTTCAACGATTTCTTCAGGAGACTCACTTGGAGCACCTACCAACACACTTACGCCGCTCTGTTCGAACAATTGCTGGGCGCGCTGCCCCATTCCGCCTGCGATAACCAGGTTGACCTGAATCCCTGACAGCCATTTGGGCAAAACTCCCGGTTCATGGACCGGCGGGTCCAACAGTTCTTTGTTGCGGATACTCTTGCTGTCACTGTCAACATCTACTACGGCGAACTGCCGGCAGTGACCGAAATGCTGCGATAATCTTCCTTCTGTTAGTGGAATTGCGATTCTCATTTTGTTTTGCTCCTTTTCGATATTTCCATTATTTTTGTTAGATTGCAGTAATGGTTCAAACGCACTGCTAAGCGCCTGGGCTGTTAGACTTTGGCTACTGTAATAGATAAATGGTTTGCCCAAGTCGGCAGCAGGAACCATATTGGGATCTATAGGAATGCTACCTAAGAATGGCACGTTGAAATCTTTGGCCATCTGTCGGCCGCCATCACCTTCAAATATATCTGTTCGTTGATTGCAGTGTGGGCACACAAACCCATGCATGTTTTCAATAATACCCAAGATCGGCAAATTCAATTGATTACAGAATGTCATGCACTTTCTTACATCGGTTATCGCAAGCTGTTGCGGTGTGGTGACGACAACTGCTCCATCAGCTTGGCCCAATAGCTGGACAATTGACAGTGGCTCATCGCCGGTGCCCGGTGGGCAGTCAACAATAAGATAATCCAAATCGCCCCATGATACTTCTGAGACAAATTGCTTTATGATATTGTGCTTCATGGGACCGCGACAGATCAAAGCAGAATCCTCATTTTGTATTAGAAAGCCCACACTCATCACTTTGAGCCTGTCACCAAAAAGAATAGGTTCGATTATGTCTCGTCCGCCTTTAGGTTTGCTGTCCTCGAGGTTCAGCAGTTTGGGAACACTTGGCCCATGAATATCAACATCCAACAGCCCAACCTCTTTACCTTGCATAGAGAGCCATACCGCCAGGTTAACCGCTATGCTGCTTTTGCCAACACCACCTTTGCCGGAGAGCACCAGTATGTGGTGCTTGATATGCCTTATGTTTTGCCTGATCTGTTCCTGCTCAGCCTGCATTTGTATCCGCTGTTCTTCGTTAATAGGCATATGTAACATTCCTCCACAGGGCTTTTAAATCATCCGATACGGCACCGCCGGTGTACTCAACTACCGAGCATTTCATGATCTGCGCCTTAGTGAAAGCGTCGTCATAGCGTATCTTTCCAACCACTTTCATACTTCTTTTGCGGGCGTCCGTTTCGATCTGCTGTGCCACGTCAGGATTCAAATCATGCTTGTTGATGGCAATAAGAGTGGGGATGTTGAAACCAGCCGCCAAGTCTACGATTCGGTCCAAATCGTGCTTGCCTGAAAGTGTGGGTTCTGTGACTATCAGCACCAAATCCGCCCCGGTAATCGAAGCAATCACCGGACAGCCTATTCCCGGCGAGCCGTCGACAATTATCAGGTCATTATTCCGATCTGCTGCGATTTCTTTCGCTTTCTTGCGAATAAGACTGACCAGTTTGCCGCTGTTTTCCGCTGCGATTCCAAGCCTGGCATGGACCATGGCGCCGAATCGCGTATCCGAGACAAACCACCGGCCGTTAACGACATCATTGAATTCTATCGCGTTATTCGGGCAGAAATGGGCGCAGACACCACAGCCTTCACATGCGATAGGGTCGACAGTATATGTCTTATCAATCACATCGTTGGCGGGGCCGGCAAAGAGGATGGCGTCAAAATTGCAGACATCCTGGCATTTACCGCATCCGATACATTTTCCAGAGACTATAGAAGCCTGTTTCCCACCGGAAAAATCCGAACTGTGCCGTACCTTAGGCTCCAGAACCAGATGAAGATCCGCAGCATCCACGTCACAGTCCGCCATCACGGCAGTCTTGGCTAATGCGGCAAACGAGGCGACAATGCTCGTCTTGCCTGTGCCGCCCTTGCCGCTGATAACTACTATTTCTTTCACAACTTATCCTCATTCATTGGTGTTAATCTACATTTTGGCAGACGCATCCTGTGCAGCCAATACGACAGGGTAAGCTGTGGGAGAACTTGTTAAACAGGGATGTGTAGCCAGTTGCAGGGTCTCCAGTTCAACAAGAGACATTCTCTTTTGAATAGCAATACCAATGAGGTTTATTATCTCTCCACACGATATCCCGCCGGCTACCTGCCCTCCCAATATGATGCCGCATTTTTTTGAAAAGATCAGCTTAAGCTTAACCTTGCTTGCGCCTGGTAAGGTGGCCGGATGTTTATCCACACCCTCTACGCTGCCTGTGATAATTTCAAAGCCTTCTTTTCTGGCATTATTTTCCGTAAGGCCGGCCGAACCCAATACCTTGCCATCGATATAGGTTGAATAAATGGCAATTGTCCCCTTGTTTTCCCGTACCACTTTTAGTTGATAAAGATTTGCCCCGGCGATTCTGGCCTCAGCGGTGGCTGTCGATGCCAGCATCACAGGAACTTCCTTATGGGTATAGAAGTCTCTTTTTGCTGCACAATCACCAACGGCAAAAATATCATCATCAGCAGTACGCATGTATTCATCTACCAATATCCCCCTGCCTGCACCTAAAACCAACCCTGCCTCTGAAGCCAATTTGGTATTGGGAATTCCGCCGACCCCAATTATGAACTCGTCTACAGCTATCCCCGTACCATCTGAAAGCTTGATTCCCTCGACCTTTCCCTCACCTGTAATTGTCTCTACTTTGGTGTCAGTTAAGACTGTAACACCTTTTGATTCCAATGCGTCTTGAGCAATTCTTGAGAATTCAGTATCAAAGGAACTGGGAAGCAAAGTTGGCAGCATTTCGACCAACCAGACTTTTGATCCGTCTATTCCGGAGATTTCATCTGCAAGTTCCACACCTATGAAACCGCCACCCAATACCATAATGTTTTTTGCTTTCCTAACACCTGCAATGAGTTTATTAAGGTAAACCATATCTTTGTGTATAGGCCAAACGCCTTCTTTATTGATACCGTCTATTGGCGGGATAATCGGGACCGAACCGGTCGCAAGGATCAATTTGTCATAACCAAATACTTGACCGTTTCTGGTGGCGACCGTTTTCTTGCCTCGGTCAATCGCTATCGCCTCATCCACTACTACATCGACATTGTTTTTGTCCAGTGCGGCGTTGCCTAATTTGTTTTCGCCGGGATCTTTGAGACTCGCAAACATATAAGGAATCCCGCAGGGGATTACTCCCTTCTCGACACTTTTCATCACGGTAATTTTCTTAGTTGGATAATACTTGCGCGCTGTTACAGCACTGATTATCCCTGCAGGTCCTGCACCTATAACTAAGATATCTACTTTTTGCTCCATGATACAATTCTCCATTAAAATGTAATAACCTTATTGGCATCTTTTATCCATTCAGCCAGTTCGGCCATTTTGGCCTTTTGAGCACCTTCAAAGTAAGGCTGGCCCGTTCCGCCTTTGCCGCTTAGAGTAATTAGTTTTTTCATTATCACTGTATCCTTTGTGCTAAGCTATATTTTTGACCTTTGCATTATAAAAAGTTGCCGTTAGGTTAGATTAATTTTCTTTTTTTGACTCCTTCATAGTGGCTCGATCTGTTCTTTTTTAACCATTCCAGAAGGGAAGCCCTAAGTTCTTCTGTTTTTCCAGCATAGCGATGTCTATCCGGATTCTTTCCTATAAGGTTTTTCATCTCATGAGGATCAGTATTGAGATCATATAAAGCATTGATAACTTCTGAATCCACTGAATAAGGAATCATCATCTCGATCATTGAAACATACCCATCTACAGTGGTATTGCGTTTTATCCTACGAGGAAAACGCATCAACAAGGGTATGTGAGCCGACTCTTCGTAAAACACATTCTTTTCGCGCATGCCATGAGAACCAAGCATTTCACCGTGATCACTTACATAGATAACCAGGGTGTTATCCCTTAGCCCACATCTGTCCAATGTAGATAACATCTCGCCCATCCAGTCATCAATTTCCTTAACAAGACCGTAATAATTCGATATCATGTACTTGATCTTTTCTTTGTCCCGGTATTCCAGTAGACGTTTTCTGCCATTGGTTGCTTCATAAGGGCTGTTTGACATGTCATCATCAATACTAACAGGAGGAGTCATATCTTTTGCCGGATACATACTATGATAAGGTTCAACAGGCAACATTGGAGAGTGTGGAAAATGGAACGAACAGGTAATGCTAAATGGCTTGTCTTTCAGCCGTTCAATAGCTGCGATGGTTTGTTTTGCCTGGTATGCAGTTAAGGTGTTTTCCGGACCAATTAGTAATTCGCCATGCTGATCAGACTGGGTAACCCTTATACTTAATGCTTTCAACTCATCAGGAGTCTTCCCATGGTGTCTATCTATGGAGTTGGTTCTGTACGGTCTTTCCGACATATTATCATAGAACTCTCCAGGTTTAAGCGGCCTTATCGGCTCTTTATCCCTGATAGAATCAAGCCACACAAACTTTTGACCGCCATGATCAAAAACTGAATTTCCGTTCTTGGATGCCTGTACAGGATTTTTATAAATGTCTGTATGAGAAGACAGACTATGCCATTTACCGTAATATTCACAATGATAACCTTCATCAGTTAATATCTCATCAAATGTCGGCATGGCCATCAATCCTTTTTCTTTTGGATAGTACGCCAGGCCATTTGTTCTCATATGGGTGTTTTCTACGGTATGACCTGTAAGGACAGATGATCGTGCAGGACAGCAGACAGCACAGGGGCTGTAAGCATTCTTAAAGTAAGCGCCTTGTTTCGCTAACCGGTCAAGGTTGAGTGTTTCAAGGACGGTATTGCCGGCGATACTTAACGCATCCGATCGCTGCTGATCGGTCATGATAAACAGCAGATTAGGTTTTTCTCTATTACTTCCAAAACTCTGCTTACCTTCCGAGCATCCGGGCAAACTCGTAACCGCTATAGACATCGCTGTCGTTTTTAAAAAATCTCTTCTGTTTTGTAAATTATTTTTCATCGGCATCCCTTTCGGGTTTTACATTTGTTTTTGCCGGGCCAATTACTGTTTCTGCACCTTCATACTCGTCTCATTTGGCGAGACTTTGCGTTTCCCAAATATTCGTACAGTTCATAGAACCGCACTCTGTATTCGTGCAATACATCTACGATCATTTGGCCGGTTGAATACGCTTCAGCAATGCGTCTGTCATCCGGCAGTTTCAAAGCGATCTCGATATTCTCGGTTCTGCAATACTTCTCAACTTCATCATTTCCAATTCCATGTCGGTTAATTGCTACGGCAAAGGGCAGTTTCATTTCTTGAACCAGGTCAACAGCCAGCTTTAAATCATTCAATCCAAACGGCGTAGGCTCGGTTACGAGCAACACAAAATCAGCACCCTTGACAGCCTCAACTACCGGACAGGATGTCCCTGGCGGAACATCAATTATCGCCAAAGAATCCTGCTGGATAGACTGTTTTACTCTTCTGATCAGTGATACTGTTCGCACATAACCTATGCGCAATCTGCCGTGTACAAAATCGATGCTGCCGGCTTTGCCCGATTCAATTTCTCCGATTATTAGCGGTCTCGCTTTAATTGCATCGGCCGGGCAGACACGTAAACAACCGCCACAGGAATGGCAGAGTTGTTCGAAGGTTAGTACATTATTGTCCTTCAGATGCACAATAGCACTATATTGGCAGATTTCGCCACATTTGCCGCACCCGGTACACTTACTCAAATCGACTTGTGGCACATCAACCGTTACGGCCTGCATTTGTTCTATATCCGGCTTCAGAAAAATATGGCCGTTAGGTTCTTCAACATCGCAATCAAGATACTGAACCTTGTGGCCCAAACTTGCGATTGTACAAGCAAGATTAGTCGCGATTGTTGTCTTGCCCGTGCCGCCTTTACCGCTTGCGATTGCAATCTGCATTTTAAGTGTTACTCCTGAGTATTCTTGGTTCTGTAAGATCCGCCGGAGCCTCTACACCCTCCCAGTCGAATTCGTCCGTCTTAATCCAGCCGTCAAGCGGCAGTTCCTCAAAGTGTACAGGTTTTGGATTGTACCATACATGACCCGCTTCTATTTCCCATCTCGTATAAGGGCCTATCGGTGAGTCGTTCTTGTCAATTTTGTACCCTTCGGGATGAAATCCGACGGTAATGTGCTCTATATGAAAAGTCTGTTCCACTATTTGTCTCGATCATTTGTCAATAAATGGTTTCGGATATACTGACTATAAATGGCTCCTGCGGGATTATGAGCCAGCACACGGTCCTTTACAATAAACGTTGTTACAGGAGCTTGTGACACTTTCGTAAAAATTGCGTCATGCCCCACACAGAGCCCGCACATAATGTTGAGTTCAGATTGCGCCTGATTCAGCATCTCAGCCTGGCCGGCCGGATTGCACATAACTTCACGTTCGTTTGAAGAAATCGTTTCCAGACCGAAGTCTTTTTTCTCCAAGCCACAAACCTTGCAGCAAACTGAAATCACCTCAAAATGTTTCAAGAGAATATCAGCGACAATCTTTGCCTCATCACTTAATCCAATACAAAAAGCAAGGCCAATCTTCCGGCAACCTAACTCCTTTGCAAACAGAATTGTCTCGCCTAATCGTGTCTTTTCGCAGTAGTATTTCGCCTCTACTGTTGAACCGGCCTTGTGCAATTTGGCTATTGTGTTCGCGTACAACTGCTTATGACTGTCTGCTTTCGCAAAACAATCCTTTCCTTGCCGACATTCCTTGGTCTTACACTGAGCGCAGGTTGGCACAGAGTTGTCCGCCATCGTAATCTCTCCTGCAGCGGATCAGTCACCAGTGCCAAAATGCGATTCAACGTTCGGGCCATCAGCTTCGGTCAGCTTGCCGTTTTTGAAAAGCTCAAGTGCTTCGGCAACCGTTCCTGTCGCTCCGGTATACAGCTTAATCCCCGCCGCACGCAGGGTTCGCTCGGCATTAGGACCGCAATTGCCTGTAAGCACAGCTTCGGCGCCTGCATCGATTACAAGCTTCGCTGAATTAATGCCTGCACCGCCTGCAGCATCTATGTTCTTGTTTTCGATCACCGAAAAATCCATTACTTCCGGGTCCCCGAAAAGAAAACAGGCCGCTCTTCCAAACCTCGGATCAACCTCTGAATTGAGATTATCTCCATTTGATGTAATCACAATTTTCATAACACTATTTCCTCTAAAACCATAAACACAGCAGGGTGCTGCTGCACCCTGCCTTGAAAACTTAAAGTGTCAGTTCACTTCTGGTCTTCTTTTTCGAGCTGCTCTATACGGTCATTGATCTGGCTAAGACTGCTCTGCATAAACTCAGCCTGCTGCTTCAAGCCTTCCAATTCGTGTGCGGCCGTTAATGTTGGCCCAAAGGATGCATTTGCCGGATATGGATCTGCCGCACCAGTCCAGACTGGCACACCGTATCCAGCACCAGCCCAACCAAAACCTCGTCCAAAACCACGACCTCGACCCATACCCCTGCCTCTGCCCCAACACCCGTATCCGCGTCCACCAACGGGATTGGCATATCCTGGCACGCCGAAACCTGCACAAAAGCCGGCAGCTCTACCTGTCATTGGTCCCATACCTGCAGGACCTGTTCTGTCTCCACCTGGCATGATAAATCTCCTTTCAAAAAAATGTTAAACTCTCGTCATTTTTGTACCACACTTCGGACAGTTCTTTGCATTACAAGGTTGCCCTGCAGCATGAGCAGCCGTTGCTCCACAGTTCGGACAAACGCAATTCCCGCCCGGTCCTGCTGCAAACGGTCCGCCCATCCTGCCTCTACCCTGGCCCTTGCTCCGACCCATGCCACGTCCTCTACCGGCTCCTTGACCGGCAGGACCTGTACCGTCACCTCTTGGCATAATATCCACCCTTTCTGCAATCAAATGCTAATTTGAACCTATTACCAAACTCGCATGCCTCTGCCACGACCACGGTCGCCGCCATATCTGTTACCGGCATTTCTCCAATAAAAGAATAATCGCATCATTTGGACACTCGGGAATACACCTGCCACAACCGAGACATAAATCCGGGTTTACCGACGCCTGCTTACTAACCTCAATGGCGTGCTCCGAACAAACATCCGCACAAATACCACAGCCAGCACACTTTTCACGAAGAACAACCGCGACCAGTCTGTGCCCTGTCTCCAGCCTACCAATTTTTTCCTGTATCTGGTGCTTTTGCTGTTCCAAAACTTGTAATTGTTCCTGCAAGAGAGCTTTTTCCTGCCGGGGTCCGCTATCCGACTCCGATGGCGACGCCGGCCATTTTACTATGGCGAAATCGCCTTTCACAACAGGCTTGCCGCCTGTGCCGGCAAATCCATCAATTTGGTCCGGGTTTTTCTTTGAACTTCTCAAGACGCAACACCCGCGACCTCTTCCCGTCATGGGGCCTTGACCGAATGGTCCATTTCCATCTAAATGCGGCATCTACTCGACCTCCTTAGCTAATTCAACAACATGATTCAGCAATTTGCTTTTATGCAGGATCATTTCCCCAATCTTGCAGTCGAGATGATTGGCAATAACAGGACATTTAGCTCTTAGCAGGAAGAATATATTCTTATCGACATCGCTGAGCGACTCGAAATTACCCTGGCCCTTGGCAATAACCATGTCAGATTGTTCAAAATGAGCACGAAATTCTTCGGAACAGGACTCCAAAATAGTGCCGGGAGCATCGTCCCCACTATCGATGACTTTAACCAAATCCATCAAGCCCGCGGCATGAGCATCCTCTATTGTTGCATCATTGATCACCGGTTTGCCTCTGACCGCAAACGTAATTCTCTCCGGGCCGATCTGTTCGATAAGAAACCGGTCAAATACGATCTCGCCTGAATTATCACCGATGTAGAGAATATTGTGCGCTTCAACTGAGGCATTCTTGAACTCATCCATATTTGTCGTATCGAACGGAACCGTCAGCGATTCTTTGATACTTCTTTCAACTTCTGGGATTCCCAATGAACTTTTGACGCCCAGATCGATGATATTTCCCGCAATGGCCGAACGAACTGCAGTCTCGAAAGGATCTTCAGATTCTATGACCAGCTTTTGTAATCCGGGGTAAAGTTCTAAGGCTAAAGCATTAAAGCGCCTTTTCATTTCTTTGTATGGGTCATCGATCTCAGTCAACTGCCGAATAATCCGGTGTATCTTCTGTGCCATGACTGGAGGAGTTTGACGAAGGTCCATCTCACTGGCTAAATCAAGAACTCTCCGCAAAACCTGTTCATGGATAGCTTCATCACCGGTTATCACTCTTAATGAGTCAATCACCTGACGAATGAAACAAGGTATACAATCAAAATACGTTCTCATGAATGTTTTTACCTTTACTTTTTAAGTAGCCCTGTTCCTGGACCGGCTACCAGGATGCCTGTGCCTGCATCTGCGTTGGCGTTCACGGCAGAAACGCTTCCTTGCACCGACCTGGCTGCCCGGCTGCAGAAACTGTGGTTCGGCCAGCCGATTACTGAAATATGCATTCAGGACCTCGTCTACCGGGCCGGTTACAAATGGAATGACCTCTATATTGGAGGCCGCAAGCATTGAGGCAAGCGACTGAGAGATGCCGCCGCAAATAAGGACATCGACGTTGAGCTCAGTCAACTGGCCTGTCCGCTGCTGTATTGCCTGCTTTCCCAACTGAAATTCCGAACGGCCGACTTCCCCTTGGTCTTCGATATCAACTATCAGGAGCTGATCGGCAAAGTCAAAGACATTCGAGACAAAACCATTCCAGATTGATATAGCTATTTTCATTTCAAACCTCTGGCCTACAACAAGCAAGAGGTATGCCAGGAGGGAGGCTTTTGAGGGGAGGGAGGCTGTAAGCCTATTTACTACAATGTTTTATAGAATTGCTCATGAAGACGTCGCTGCAAAAAACGATCAAGCATAGTCGCAAATATGCGACCATTGCTGGTCCTTGTGCGTTGCATGAATGCGAC
>QNBS01000031.1 GCA_003644175.1 Planctomycetota bacterium
CGGCGAGGCAGATAGTACGGCTGCACCAGCGACGGGTCGCTGTCGATATACGGTCTTCCCGCGGTGCGCCGGATGAAAGACTCCACCGAGGACGTCGCGCCGATATCCGTTCCGGCGCCTAACGAATCGACCGAGTTGTAAGGCACAATGCCGCGGAAGTGTCGGCCGCCCGAAACATTGCCGGTTACCGTCAGGTTCTGATCCCGACCGTAAAAGTCGTTTCTGCTTGGGACAAGATTGTTCCTATAGGAAGAGCCCGGAGTTGTAGGCGAAAAGCCGCGCGAACCGGCAGGTGTTGTAAAGGAACGTCCCCTCACCTGGGCGGAACTTGTCGCGCCCGGCAGGACGACAACAGAAACTGCAATTAGAATGATAAATCGTCTTTTCATTATCTCACATGGCCTATATGGTTGTCGGTGTTTTCCGCTCGCTGTCGCCTGTATTGTATTTTGGTTTACCCGCCCAGTTAAGTTTGCCTGCTAATGTATCCCACTGTGTTCGCAGGGGGTTGTTGACCACCTCAAACGAGCACGAGTGTCGCCGGACACTGACGACGTCATCGGCGGAGAGCTTTTTGGATAGCTGTCCGTCAAGTGTAATCATCGTTCCGGCGTTGACCCTTACGGCCAGGATTTCCACAACGCTGTCGGCGTCGATCACGATGGGCCTGAAGCTCAGCGAATGAGGACACATCGGCGTAATGACGATAGCGGACAGGTTCGCCGACAGGATCGGACCACCCGCCGAGAGGCTGTACGCCGTTGAACCGGTGGGCGTCGATATGATCACGCCGTCGCCGATGCAACTTGCAAGCGGCTGCCCCTGGACGCTCATTTTCAATTCAATCATACTAAACGGCGCACCTGCGGCGATGACGACATCGTTGATAGCCGTCGAACTGAATGTCTCTTTACCCTTTGACCGGACACGGCAATCCAGGATCATTCTCTTTTCAATGAGCGAGCTATCACTAATGATACGGTCAAAAAGCTTTTGGAGTTCTCCGGGTGCAAATTCGGCCAGAAAGCCCAATTTGCCCACATTAACACCGATAACCGGCACAGATGCCTCGCAAAGTTCCCTCGCCGCCGACAGGATCGTCCCGTCGCCCCCGAAAACAACGGCAAAATCGGCCTGTTTGAGCGTTTCAATCGGGCAACTGCCGCGGAAGCAATCGGCCAGTATCTCGGCCTTGTCCCGGGCAAAGTCCACGAAAATCTTCATCGCCTCGGTGGCGTAGCGTCTCCGCGGGTCGCCGAATATGATTATTTTGGGTTTGGCCATCAAATCTTCCCTGGTTCAAGAACGAAAGCAACGAATGCGACCGGCAGGGGCCGCCTAAAAACCTATTGTCGTTTCTCTTATAATAATTCCAGTTAAAAAACGCCGATGTTTCGATAGCCCGACTAAACCATAAGCTTTCTGGATTCCCGCTTTCGCGGGGATGACAGCGGCTGTTTTTTCTTTCCGCAACAGGAACTAATTAACTGAATTTGATATAAGTACAATATTGGAATCGCCTTCGGCGATGCTATTTTTAACAGATTCCTCCACTGCGGCCCGCCTTCGGCGCGCCTCCGGTCGGAATGACAGTAAAGGCAGATGTTACAGGGGAATTATCGACTATTTTCAATCACCTGATTATTTATTCTATGCAGGAGTTTTTCGACGGTTTCGGCGATTTTGGCGGCACTGACGCCTATTTCGTCCATCTGGGCGGTGCGCGAGTCAACTCCTACGAAGTAATCGCCCGCCCCCAGTGTGATAATCGTGCCCCTGGTTGGCGCAGCATCCGGACAATCACCGTGGAAAGTTTCTCCGGAGGCGGCTTCAAGTACGGCGGAACCGAATCCGCCGGCCAGGCTGTGGTCCTCGGCGGTGATGATATGCTTCCCCTCCATCGCCAGGGCGACAATATCTTCGTCGACAGGTTTAGCAAAACGGGCGTTTATTACGGTCACATCGACGTTTTTATCGGCTAATTGCTCGGCGGCGGCGAGAGCTTCGGCCAGCACACTGCCCAAAGCAACAATAGCGATGTTGTCGCGGCCCTGTCTTACGGTAACGCTCTTGCCCATCTGGAAGGGTTTTTCGGATGTGGCCTGTTCGATCCGCCCGTTCGGGACGACATCTTTGGGGTATCGGATGGCTACCGGTCCGTCATGCGACAGCGCAAATGCCAGGGCGTCCTTAATCTCGAATTCACCCGCCGGCGAAACAAGCACCATGTTGGGCAGCATCCTCATAAAGCCGATGTCCATCAGGCCGTGGTGGGTGGGACCGTCATTGCCCACCAGGCCGCTGCGGTCCACACAAAAGATCACGGGCAGATTCTGGAGCGCCACTTCCTGAAATATCTGGTCGTAACTCCGTTGCAGAAAGGTTGAGTAGATGCAGACAATGGGTCTTTGTCCCTGCCGGGCGAGCCCGGCGGCGGTATTCACGGCGACACTTTCGGCAATGCCGACATCATAACAGCGGTCGGGAAACCTCTTGCGAAACCCGGCAAGTCCCGTGCCGTCCGGCATGGCGGCGGTGATTGCCACCACACGCTTATCGACCCGGGCCAACTCAACCAGCGCATCGCCGAATGCCTGGGTGAAGGATCGCTCGCCCTTGACAAGGCTTGCCGCCTCTCCGTTGATTTCAAACGGACCGGTCGAGTGAAACTTGCGAGGGTTGTCGTCGGCGGGGGTAAAGCCCTTGCCCTTCTTTGTATAGACGTGCAGTATCCCCGGCCATTCCAGATGGCTCATCCCCCTGAACAACTTGATCAGCGAGTCGATATCATGCCCGTCAACCGGACCGAAGTAGGGGATGTTGAGGCTTTCAAACAGCCTGCTCGGCGAAATCGCCATTCGCACCGCCTTCTTGAAGTTCTCTAACGCCCCCTCCATGGGCTTTCCAATAACAGGCAGGTGCTCCAGGATCGTATTCGTTGTGCGGCGGAGGTCGTCATATGTGTGGCTCAGCCTCACTTTTGACAGGAACTTTGCCATGGCGCCCTGGGTTACATCGATGGCCATGGAGTTGTCGTTAAGGACGATGAGCATTTGTCGTTTGACCAGACCGAGGTTGTTGAGCGCCTCGAACGACAGGCCGTTGACAATGCTGGCGTCGCCTACGACAGCAACGATTTTTTCATCGGTCCCGTTGTGCTGGGCGCCCAGCGCCATCCCTAATGCGGTGGCAATTGACGTGCCGGCGTGGCCGACGGCAAAAAGGTCGTATTCGCTTTCGGCGGGATTGGGAAACCCGCTTATGCCTCCGCGCCGACGCAGGGCGGCGAACCGGTCTTTTCTACCGGTCAGTATCTTGTGAGCGTAACACTGATGCCCGACATCCCACAGCAGCCTGTCTTTCTTGAAATCAAAGACGTAATGCAGCGCGATGGCGACCTCGACCATACCGAGATTGCTCGCCAGATGCCCCCCGGTCTGACTGACCGAGTGCGTTATGAACTCGCGAATTTCATCCGCCAGGATTTCAAGCTCTTCGACTGAAAGCCGCCTCAAATCTTCGGGGTAATTTACTTTGTCCAGAATCTTCGCCATTACCTGTCAACACAACAAATCATAATCGGCCGGTTCGCCCATCTATGGCTTCCGATTGTTACTCCAGCAGCAGTGTCAAATGCGGCGTCTTGCCCGTGCTCTGGATGACTATTCTGTCCTTGTAGACATTTGCAACGGCGTATCCTCTGTCGAATGCATCTTCCACCATGCCGTCTATTGTAACATAGTACTTGTTATTTACCCAGTAATACTCGCAGAAATGCTTGTGGCCGTTGAAATAGGCGACGACACCGTCATAGGATTCAAGCAGTTTGACGATTTCGCCGCTGTTCCACAGGTTGTAGCGGTCGCCGGCGGGCATCAGCGGGTTATGACCGAAAACAATCACTTTCTGCTTTTTGGCCTGTGCATCCTTGAGGATGTATTCCAGCCACTCCTTTTGGGCGGGCCCGATTGCGCCGTTCCATTCGACGGCGTTGGCTTTTCCCGCCGCGGCCAGTTCGTCAAGCATCTCCTTACCCAACGTGTAGTTGAGGCTGTCTTTGTCCCAGCCGCCGGCGACGGCAAGGTCCATCGTGTCGAGGACGACAAATCGCCACTTGCGGTATGCAAAATCGTAAAACGCCCGCTTCATACCCAATATGGACATCGTCGTCTTTCTGTCGATGCCGGAAAAATCGTGATTTCCCAACACGTGGTATTTTTTCGTTTGGATACCGTTAAATAAACAGGCAATGGTCCGCAGGTCCGCTTCAGCGCCGGCGCCGCCGTCGATGATGTCGCCTAACTGAACGACAAAAGCGAGTTTGCGATCGTTGAAATCTGAAACGGCTCCGACAAGTTTGTCCATGCTCCGGCGATACTGTCGCGTGCCGACTTTGTCCTTGTCGGCATACTGAACGTCGGCGACGATACCGAATGCCAATATCGGCGGTGTTGTGCATCCTGACGTCATAAGCGACCCCAGTACGCCACAGACGCAAAGAACTTTGTGAAGGGTTTTTCGCAGCCGGGAATTGGCGATTTCATCCATTTTTTTTCCTTATCAGCGGGTTCTTTCCAACAAGGCGCCCGCCAATTGCCTCAGCACCTCGGCTGCGGCGCCGAAAGGCTCCAGTGTCTCTATCGCTTCGGCGGTCAGTTGCTCTGCAATCCGGCGGGATTCTTCCATGCCCAACACCCCGGGATAGGTGATCTTTCCCTGTTTGGCGTCTTTGCCCGCGGTCTTTCCCAAATGTTCACTCGTCCCCGAAACGTCGAGTATGTCATCGGCGACCTGAAAGCCCAATCCGATCTTTAGCCCGTACTCCACGAGGCTGCCGATCTGCTCATCGTCGGCGCCGGCGCAAATACCGCCCATCGCGGCGGCGGCGGCAAACATCTCAGCGGTTTTGTTGACGTGGATTTGCTGCAAAACCGTCAGGCTGCCGGCCAGATTCTCGCTTTCAAGGTCGGTCATCTGCCCCGCAATCATTCCCGCCGGTCCGGCTGCTTCGGCCAGGGTGCGGATAAGTTTAGTCGCCACAGCAGGGTCGGCTATCTCCTGGGCCAGTATCTCAAAGGCTAATGTCAATAGTCCGTCGCCTGCCAATATCGCCGTCGCCTCGTCGAAGGCCTTGTGGCAGCAGGGTTGTCCCCTTCGCATATCGTCATTATCCATCGCCGGCAGATCGTCGTGCACCAGCGAGTATGTATGAACCATCTCAACCGCCGCCGCCGCAATCCCGGCATCGGTGCGAATCCGACCGCAAATGACCTGGCAGGACCACAGAACCAGCCCTCCGCGAATGCGTTTTCCCGGTGTCCGGAGCGCATAGAGCATGGCGTCCCGGATCGTATTGCGGATCTCGGGCCTTTTGGCAAACATCTCCTCGATCGCCGCGTTGACGAGCTGCGCCTTCCCGGCAAGAGATGTCGCAAAATCCGCCCGACAAATACCATCATGCTGTACAGTCATTTTTCCATCTCATCAAAACTTGCCGTCGATTTATCCAAAACACTGTGGTATTATAGCAGGTTTGCGGCGTCAGAAAAGCAGGAAAATGATAATTGTCATTGAAGCGTGGTTTGCTCATGATTCTGGTTCTGGGAGTAACAGCATCCGGCAAGGGGGCCCTGGCGTTCGAGTTGGCCCGAAGGATCGGTGGTGAGATCGTCAGCATCGACTCGATGAAGGTCTATCGCCGCATGGATATCGGTACGGCCAAGCCGTCGCGGGAGCGTCGCGAGCAGGTCAGGCACCACATTATCGACATTGTCGAGCCTTATGATTCGTTCAGTGTAGATCAGTTCCTTCGTCTTGCCGCTGAGGCTACGGCCCAGATTCGCTCGGCCGGCCGGCCGGTCGTCGGCGCAGGCGGCACGGCCCTGTATATAAAGGCGCTGCTGTACGGAATCTTCGACGGGCCGGCGGCTAATTACGAGATCCGCAAGAAGCTGAAGGCGCAGATCGCCGCCGAATCCACCGCTGTGCTGCACGAGCAACTTGGGCGAATAGACCCCGCCGCCGCCGAGAGAATCCACCCAAACGACGCCCGCCGCATTATCCGTGCGCTGGAGGTCTACGAACTGACCGGAAAGCCCATCAGTTCGTTTCAAAGGCAGTTCGGCGCAGACAGTGCGCTCGGCGACTGGACCATCATCGGGCTGCGTCGCCCCAAGGCCGTCGAAAGCAGCCGGATCAACTTGCGCGTAAAGAAGATGATCGACCAGGGGCTCGTCGACGAGGTCAAGAGCCTGCTCGCCGAAGAAAAACCGCTGAGCAAGCAGGCCTCGTGCGCCATCGGCTATGCGGAGGTCATCAACCATCTCAAGGGGCGCACCACCTTCGACGAGGCGGTTGAGCGGATCAAAATCAACACCCGCAGATTCGCCAAGTCCCAGCGAACGTGGTTCAAAACCTTCACAGAAGTAAACTGGCTCGACGTCGCCGACGACGAAGACACAGAACACCTCCTCGGCCGCGCCATGCAAATCATCGACAGCAAAGGCGGACAATGACCGGAGGTCTGTGTCGTGAAATGTTGTCGGGGCTTGACGATGTTTGCCGTCTGTGGTACACTTCCGGGGCGGCATTCAGTGCGCATTCGATGGGTTTGATTATCCGGTGGTCTTGTATGAACGATATTGTCGGCAATTCGGCCGCTGCGGCGGATGAGCGGTATATAGTTAAGGCGATCGATCAGGCGTATATCGCCGAGGCCAATGGCGATGTGCCGATCGGATGTGTGATTGTTTATGAAGATCGTGTGATAGCGAAGGCGTATAATCAGCGAGAGCAGCTAAATGATCCGACGGCTCATGCCGAGATCATCGCGCTGACGCAGGCGGCTGAGTTTGTGGGCAGTTGGCGGTTGGCCGGCTGTACTGTGTATGTGACTTTGGAGCCGTGCCCGATGTGTGCAGGCGCGCTGGTGTTGGCGAGGATCGACCGGCTGGTGTACGGGTGCGACGACCCCAAGACGGGGGGCTGCAAGAGCCTGTATAATATAGTGCAGGACGCCAGGCTCAACCACAGGGTGGAAGTTGCCTCGGGCGTGCTGGCGGATAAGTGCAGTCGGCAATTGCAGGAGTTTTTCCAGCGACGACGGGGGTGAGATTTTAGATTGTAGATTGTAGATTGTATATTTTATATTGTAGATTGTAGATTTTAGATTGTATATTGCAGGGCGATTTGCGGCGGTTTTGATGGGTAGTACGACAGAACAGATTGCTCAGGATCTTGCCGGTTTGGTCAGAGGAGAGGTTGGGGTTGATATCTTCAGCCGGATAGCGTTCAGCACCGATGCGAGTATCTACCAGATTATTCCGCAGTGTGTTGTTGCGCCGATGGATACCGCCGACGTTGTGGCCGTTGTGAAATATGCGTGCGAGAAGGGCATTGCGGTTGTCGGCAGAGGAGCGGGCAGCGGTGTTGCCGGTGAATCGCTTACCGACGGCATTGTCCTTGACATGATGCGCCACATGAACAGAATCCTCGGCGTCGAAGATGACGGTTCGTTTGTTACCGTCGAGCCTGGGGTGGTGCTTGACGATCTGAACAATTATCTTGCCGGGTACGGCAAAAAGATCGGGCCGGATCCGTCGAGCGGCAACCGTGCGGTCGTCGGCGGGGTCGTCGCCAATAACGCCACCGGTGCTCATTCGCTGCAGTACGGCTTCATCGCCGATTTCGTTGAAAGCGTCGAGGTGGTTTTGGCCGACGGAGGCGTGGCGAGGCTGGATAATGGTGTTGATCCGGCTGCGGCCGGAGATGTAGAGGCTGCGAGACTTGCCGGGGCGTGTCTGGAGGTGCTTGCGGGCGCCGAAGAAGTTATCGCCCGGGCGCAGCCCAGGACGAAGCGAAATCGCAGCGGCTACAATATCGCGGGTATTTGTCGTAACGGCAAGGTGGACCTTGCCAGGCTGATGGCGGGCTCGGAAGGGACGCTTGCGGTGTTTACGCAAATCAAGCTGAGGACCGTTGATGTGCCCGCGTGCAAGGCGCTGCTGCAGCTTGAGTTTGACAGTATCGATGCGATGGCGCGGGCGGTGCCTGTCGTCGTCGATTCGGGAGCTTCTGTGTGTGAACTGATGGACAAGGCGCTGCTGGAGACGGCGGCTGAGGCCCTGGGCGCCGACAGGGATATTTTTCCGGTTCACTGTGCGGCGACGCTTCTTGTGGAGCATACCGGTTCAAGCGAGGAGGAAGTAAAACGGAAGATTGAGGCTACCGATGCGGCGGTCGGCGATACGGCAAGCGGCAGGCGGCGGGTGTTTGCGCCCGATCAGCAGGGGCGTCTGTGGAAGTCTCGCAAGGATGCCGTGCCGCTGTTGAATCGCCGTAAGGGTCCGAAACATCCTGTGCCTTTCATGGAGGATGTCTCCGTTGAAAACACGCGGCTTGGCGAGTATATCACCGGATTGGGGGCGATCAGCAAGCGATACGATATTTCCGTTACTTATTACGGTCATGCCGGGGACGGCGAGCTGCATACGCGGCCTTTTCTTGATCTGGGCGATGCGGGCGATGTCGAGAAGATGAAGGCGATTGCCGCCGATGTCTTTGCGCTGGCGTGGTCGCTCGGCGGGACGATCAGCGGCGAACACGGCGACGGGCTGCTGCGGAGTGCGTTTATTAAGCAGCAGTACGGCGACGAATATTACGAGCTGCTGAGGGGTATAAAGAGCCTGTTCGATCCCAAGGGACTGATGAATCCGGGCAAGGTTGTCTGCGACGATCCGGATTTGATGACGAAGAATCTGCGGGCCTCGAATCCGGTGCTTACGGAAAGGCTTGATACGAAGCTGCTGTTTGACACGGACGAATTCAGGTATGAGATCGAGCAGTGCAACGGCTGCGGTGTCTGCATCAGTACGCAGGCCGGGACGCGAATATGCCCGGTCCATCGCGCTTTGAAGGAGGAATTGGCGTGTTCGCGGGCCAAGGCGAATCTGCTGCGGGCGTGGATTACGGGCAAGCTCAATCACAGCGATTTTGCGTCGGATGAGTTTAAGCGGATTCTCGGGCTGTGCGTGAATTGCAAGATGTGCTCGGTGCAGTGTCCGTCGGGCGTGGATATTTCCAGGCTCGTTATGGAGGCGCGTTGTCAACTTGTCGCCGTCAGGGGTCTGACGGCGACAGAACGGACCCTTTCCCACAATCGCCTGCTGAGCAGGATGGGGGCCGCTTTTGCGCCGGTGAGCAATCTGGTGATGGGTATGGGTCCGTTCAAGTGGCTGCTGGAAAAGACGGTCGGTATGGATCGGCGAAGGGCCATGCCGAAATTTGAGCGCGGGTCGTTTATCAGGAAAGGGCGAAAGTACCTCGACCGACTGGGTCCCGTGGACAATCCTGTCGATAAGGCAGCGTTTTTTGTGGACAGTCTGGCGAACTTCAACGATCACGAATTGGGCTTTGCGGTGGTCAAGACGCTGAGGCAAAACGATATCGATGTAATCCTGCCGGGGCAGTTGCCGGCCCCGATGCCGGCGATGGCGTATGGGGATGTTAAGACGGCGCGTGCGGATATTGCTTACAGCGTCGGCCGGTTGGCCGATGTGGTGCGGCGCGGCTATAAGATTGTTTGCAGCGAGCCGAGCGCCGCTCTTTGTCTGCGGGACGAGTTGCGGCTGTTTGTCGACAGCGCTGACGCCAGGCTGGTCGCCGACAATACGTATGAGTTGATGAGTTATCTTAACGGGCTGAACGCCGAATCGCGACTGAGCGCCAAGGTGGTTGACCTGCTTGACGGCGTTCATTATGCCTATCACGGTCCGTGTCATTTGTGTGTGTTGGGCGGGGCGGGCGCCAGTATCGAGTTGTTGACGAGTTTGACGCATCTGGACGTTGTCGATGTCAGTGCCGGCTGCTGCGGTATGGCGGGTACTTGCGGGATGCAGAAGAAGAATTATGATTTGTCGCTTGAGATCGGCAGAGAAACGGCCGAGGCCCTTAATGCGGTAGAGACGGGATTTGCAATGACCGAATGCGGGGCGTGTAAGATGCAGATTGAGCACATGACGGATAAAAAAGTGGTCCATCCCGTCAAACTCCTTGCCAGGGCGTACGGTCTGCTGTGACGGGTTGCGGTGGAGCGGTTGCAATGGTTGCAATGGTTGCAATGGTTGGGGATGCGTTGCGTTTTTATGGGTGGGCTGTTATCGCGGAAGGAAAAAACTGCGATAACGTTTATTGGGGATCAGGGGACAGGCAGATGGCGGCCGAACAAAGACAATTGAAGCGGGCGGTTCTGTGGGCGCCGGGGCCGGAAAGACAAGTTCGGTGCTTCCTGTGCAATTGGCGGTGTCTGATTGCAGGCGGCAAGCTGGGGCATTGTGCGGTGAGAAAGAATATCGACGGCGTGCTGTATTCGCTGGTTTACGACCGGGTTTGTGCGGCCAACGACGATCCGATCGAGAAGAAGCCGCTGTTTCATTTTCAGCCGGGGACGCGGAGCTTTTCCGTTTCGACGCCGGGGTGCAATTTTCGGTGCGGCTTCTGTCAGAACTGGCGGATCAGCCAGATTGCCGCCGGCGCCATTGAGGGCGAGCCTTACAGTCCCAGGCAGCTTGTTACGGCGGCGGAGCGGAGCGGATGCAGCAGTATCGCCTATACCTATACGGAGCCGACGATCTTCATGGAGTTGTGCGCCGAGACGGGGCGATTGGCGAGGGAGCGCGGTTTGGCTAATGTGTTTGTCAGTAACGGCTATATGACAACCGAAGCGATTGACTTTGCCAGGCCGTGGCTTGACGGGATCAATATCGATCTCAAGGCGTTTACGGAGGATTATTACAAGAGGCTGTGCGCAGCGAGGCTTGCGCCGGTGCTGGAGACGATTCGGTACATCGCCAAAAATACGAATATCTGGATGGAGCTGACGACGCTGATTGTTCCGGGTGAGAATGATTCGGACGAAGAGCTTAAGCGGATCGCCGGATTCATCTCCAACGAAGCGTCGGTGGATGTGCCGTGGCACGTCAGCCGGTTCTATCCTAACTACGAGATGGACGACAAGCCGCCCACGCCGGCGGCGACGCTGCAGCGTGCTTTGGATATCGGCAAAGCGGCGGGGCTGCGATACGTTTACGTGGGCAATCTGCCCGGGGCGGAGGCCGAATCTACGTTTTGTTACAACTGCGGGGAGCTTCTTATCAATCGTGTCGGTTATACGATACGGTCGAATATTATCAAAGGCTCGGCGTGTCCCGCCTGCAACGCGCAGATTGCCGGTGTGGGACTGGGCTGACGATGTGAGACGCCGGCGGGAAAAGGTGGGCAAGGCTCGGCGGTTTTGGTAGAATAACCATCGCCGTTTGACTGTTCGGTTTCCGATGTTAGTTAGTTCCTGTTGCGGAAAGAAAAAAAAGCCGATGTCATCCCCGCGAAAGCGGGGATCCAGTACGAATACTCTGGATTCCCGCTTTCGCGGGAATGACAAATGTTGTTTCCGCAACAGGAAATGGTGAGTTGATTCGTTGAAGAGGATTTGCAGTGAAGATCGTTGCCGACGCCAATATACCTTTCATTGAAGAGTGCTTTTCGTCCATCGCCGACGTTGTGGTTGTGCCGGGAAGAGAGATCCGCCGTGAAATTATGGCTGGTGCGGATGTATTGTTGGTGCGGAGTATCACGAAGGTGGATGAGGCACTGCTGTCGGGCGGTTCGGTGAAATTTGTGGGCACTGCGACGATAGGCGCCGAGCATGTGGACCGGCAGTATCTTGCCGACGCCGGCATCGGCTTTGCATCGGCGCCGGGCTGCAACGCCAATTCGGTCGCCGAATATGTCGTCGCCGCCCTGCTTGCGCTGGGAAAGAAGCACAGGTTTGAGCTCGCCGGCAAGTCGATCGGCATTGTGGGGGCCGGCAATGTAGGCAGTCGCGTCGAAGCAAAGACACGGGCGCTGGGCATGAAGCCGCTACTCAACGACCCGCCGCTTGCCCGACGAACGGGGCTGAAAAAATATGTGCCGCTAAATGCGCTGATGGGATGCGATTTTATCACGATGCACACGCCGCTGACGTTTGAGGGTATGGACAAGACATTTCATCTGGCCGACGAGAAGTTTTTCGGTGCTATGAAGGAGGATGCGTTTTTCATTAATACGGCACGGGGCGGTGTTGCAGATACAACCGCAATCAGGAATGCACTTGCCTCGGGGCGTCCGGCGGGGGTGGTGCTGGATGTGTGGGAAAACGAGCCGAATATCGACGCCGACTTGATACTCAAGGCCCAATTGTCGACACCGCATATCGCCGGCTACTCGTTCGACGGCAAGGTGGCCGGTCTGATGATGATATATCGGGCGGTGTGCGAGTATTTCGGTCTTGAGGTGCAGCGAGAGGCCGGTGATTTTCTGCCCGATCCGGATGTGCCGGAGATTAAGGTCGATGAGCGGGCGGCGGACGAGCAGACGATCATCCATGATACGGTTCAGCAGGTTTACGTAATTAACCGGGACGATTTCAATACGCGGGAGATATTGCTTGTGCCCGAAGCCGAGCGGGGCGGGTTTTTCGACGATTTGCGAAAGAACTACCCGGTTCGCAGGGAGTTTCAAAATACCGCGATTGTGGGGCTGGACGCAGAGAGCCCGCTTGCGAAGAAACTTGGCGGAATCGGGTTCAAGGTGGGGGAGTTGATTGTAGATTGTCGATTGTAGATTGTCGATTGTCGATTGTAGATTGTCGATTGTAGATTGTAGATTGTCGATTGTAGATTGTAGATTGCTGTTGAGTCGGCTTTGGCGGATGCCTGGTCTTTTTGGATGGGATGCGGATGGATGGCGGCAATGTGATTGAGTGGCCCGGCGGCCGGCTGGATTTTTCGGCCGGGCCCCTGGTGATGGGCATTTTGAATGTGACGCCGGATTCGTTCAGCGACGGCGGGCTTTTTGCCGATGTTGACGCGGCGGTTGCTCATGGTGTTGCAATGGCGCGTGCGGGCGCGGGCGTTATTGATACAGGTCCGGAA
>QNBS01000032.1 GCA_003644175.1 Planctomycetota bacterium
AAACTATGAAATTTGACGCCGACAAGTTAGGGCGGATGATCGAGGCTGAGTGTGCGGAGGTGTGTTTTGCGCTTCTTCACGGCTCGGCCAAAGAGGGCGATGTTCGCCCGGGCGGAGATATCGATATAGCGCTTTATATGGATGGGCGGGCGACGCTTGAGGTTTTTCAAAAGGTAATCGAAATAGTGTCGGAACTTGCGCCGGGCGTGAAGTGCGATCCGGGCGTGCTTAACGGGGCCGAGCCGGTGTACCGCTTCGAGGCGTTGAAAGGAAGGCTCTTGTTTTGCAGGGATCAGGAGCGTTATCTGGATTTTTTTTCGCTGACGTGCAGGGAATATGAAAGCCGGATGGCCGACTACCGGCGGCAGCATAAGTATCGTCTGGAGTATCAAGGGCATGAGTAATCTTTACAAAGATCGTAACATTATAACATGAGAGGGCAACGTTTTGGGTGCGTTTTTTGCGGACAGAAGGATTGTTGTTACCGGCGGGGCGGGGTTTTTGGGGAGTTTCATTCTTGAAAAGCTCAGGGCCCGGGGGTGCGGGGCGATTCTTGTGCCGACAATCGAGGAGTATGATCTTGTCAAGGCCGCCGATATCGAGCGGATGTACGATGATATGCGGCCTGATGTTGTGATTCATTTAGCGGCCGTTGTGGGGGGGATCGGGGCCAATCTTGAGCATCCGGGCAGGTTTTTCTACGAAAATCTTATGATGGGCGTCCAGCTTATCGATGCGGGCAGGCAGCGGGGCATCGAGAAGTTTGTCGCTATCGGCACGGTCTGTGCTTATCCGAAGTTTACGCCGGCGCCGTTTAAGGAAGATGATATATGGAACGGTTACCCGGAAGAGACGAACGCCCCTTACGGGCTCGCCAAGAAGATGCTGCTGGTTCAGTCGCAGGCCTATCGCCGGGAGTACGGGTTTAATTCGATTTTTGTTTTGCCGGTGAACCTGTACGGGCCCAGGGACAATTTTGACCCGGCGAGCAGTCATGTGATACCGGCATTGATAAAAAAATGTGTTGACGCGATCGATTCGGGGACCGATTATATCGAGTGCTGGGGCACGGGCGATGCATCGCGGGAGTTTGTCTACGTTGAGGATGCAGCGGAAGGGATTCTGTTGGCGACGGAACGCTATAACAGTCCGGAGGCGGTCAATATCGGTTCGGGTTTTGAGATCACGATAAAGGATCTGGTCGAAAGAATCGCAAAGTTTACGGGTTTTGGCGGCGAGATTCGCTGGGACAGTTCAAAGCCCGACGGCCAGCCCCGTCGGTGTCTCGATGTTTCGCGGGCAAGAAGCGAGTTCGGCTTCGAGGCAAAAACCGGCTTCGACGAGGGCCTCAAGGCGACGATCGAATGGTATATGAATAATAAGACTAATCCGCAGTTCTAAAGAAGTGTATTACGTTGAAGCAGGCTTATATTATCGCAGGACCAAACGGCAGCGGGAAGACCACTTTTGCCAGAGACTTCATCGAAGAGACAGGGCTGCCTTTTGTTAATGCGGATGACATTGCCTATAAGCTGGCCCCAGACGGGAAGTTCGAACATGTGCGAATCAAGGCCGGCAAGCTTTTTTTTCATGAATTGAACCAGAATATCCAGCGAGGAGAGTCATTTGCTGTAGAAACCACGCTTGCCGGGAAGTATTTTTCTCGAGTCATCGGAGAGTTGAGAGCAAGTAAATACAGAATCGTTCTTAGTTTCATTTTTGTTGAAAACGAACAGGAAGCTATCAACAGAATCAAACTGAGGGTGTTGAAAGGGGGGCATGATGTTCCGGAAGAAGATGTTAGAAGAAGATATTGGCGGAGTAAAAACAATTTCTGGAATATGTATAGAAGTTTTGTTGACGAATGGAGTCTTTTCATGAATAGCGAGGACAGTTTCTCGCTTGTTGCTGTTGGGGGAAAAGATACGTATAATATTGTAGACGACAATAACTTTGCCTGCTTTAAACGGGAAGTTGAGGGAATATAGGCATGACGAAGAAGACTTATGAGTGGGCTCTTGAGATGGCGCGGATAGGTAATCGTGCTGTTCGCAAGGCCCAGGAAGAGAATCGCCGGTTGGGTTTGCCGAATGTGTATTCGCGCAACGGGCGGGCTTACTGGGAACTGCCGGACGGGACGTTGACGATGACGCCGCCTGAAATGTTCACAAGACCACAGGGGTCAGGCCGGAAGGCTTAAGGGAATGGAGAAAGCCTAATGCATGTACCTTTGCTGGATTTGAGGGCGCAGTATGAGACGATCAGGGATGAGGTTTTGGCGGGCATCAATGAGGTGCTTGACTCGCAGCGATGTATCGGCGGGTCTAAGATTGACGAACTTGAGAAGGCTGTGGCCGAAGCGAGCGACTGTGAGTATGCCGTTGGCGTGTCGAGCGGAACCGATGCGATATTGAATACGCTGATGAGTCTGGATATCGGGCCGGGCGATGAAGTTATTACGACGCCTTTTACGTTTTTTGCGACTGTCGGCTGCATTGCGAGGGTTTGTGCGAAGCCTGTTTTTGTCGATATCGATCCGCGGACATACAACATCAACCCCGAACTTATCGAAGCGGCGATTACCGACAAGACAAAGGCTGTTATTCCTGTGCACCTGTTCGGGCAGCCGGCGGATATGGATCCGATCATGGCGGCGGCGCTTTCGGTGAAGCTTCCTCATCTTGCCGGTTGGTCGGCGGCACGGAGAGCCAACGCTGAGTATTATAATAATAAGTTCGCCGGCACGGTGCCGGTATATCCCGAGCTTACCGATGAGATGAAGGACTATGTGGCGGGAAAAGTTTTGTCCTTTCTTCAATAGCACATTTCAAAAAGTATGCCATTAAACGAAATAGTCCGAATTGCACGTCCCGGCCATTGGGTGAAGAATATCGTTGTGTTTTTTCCCGTTGTTTTCGGGATGCACGCGACCGACGGCCGGGCGTGGCTGCGGGCGCTTGGCGCTGCGGTTGCTTTTTGCTTTGCATCGAGCTTTAGCTACATTATCAACGATATCAGAGACCGCGCCAATGATCGCTACCATCGGCGCAAGAAGGATCGGCCTCTGGCGTCCGGAAAGCTGAGTGTCTCAACCGCTGTGGCGGAGGCGACTGTGTGTGTTGTTCTGGGTTTTGCCGTCGCGTCTGCTATTTCATCTCTGTTGTGCCTGGTGATTGCAGCATATGTTGTGCTCCAGGTTTGTTATACGCTGCTGCTGAAACAGAAGGCCCTTGTCGATGTGATCTGCATTGCGATGGGTTTTGTATTGCGTACCGTTTCCGGTGCGGTGGCTATCGGCGTCGTGGTCAGCCCGTGGCTGTTTGTCTGCATGTTCACGCTATGCCTGTTTATGGGTTTCTGCAAGCGCTACAATGAGATCGTAACGATAGGCGATATGGCGCGGGCCGAGAATCACCGTAATACTTTGATCGCTTATACGCCCGATCTTCTGACGCATCTTATTACGGTTTCGGCGGGGATTGCGGTTGTCGCGTTTCTCTTTTACGGACTGGCCGACAGAACGGTTGAGCAATTCGGCACCAACTACTTTGTTTACACGCTGCCTATTGTTGTTTACGCAGTATTCAGGTTTGCGATGCTTTCGATGAACGGCAGTTATGCGGACCCCACGGATCTGTTTTTGCATGACAGGGTATTTCAGATGACGGCGTTGTTGTGGGCCGTGTCGATGATGATTATTATTTGCCGGGGGAGAGAGTTGGCGGGCTGGATACAAGGCCTTTATTAGTATGTGGGGATGGCCGGGTGCGGTTTTCCCGGAGGTCGCCCGGCGAATGGGTGTGAAGATGGAGTAATTATAGCGTACGAAAAGAGAGAATGTTGTTATGAGCAAAGTTGCGATTTTAAGAACAAGGCCCGAGACGGTGCTGGACGACGTGCGGCAAGTTATGGAGTTGGCGGATGTAAAGGGTTCGCTGGACAGTTCGGCAACGACTATTCTTAAGAATAATCTTTCGTGGCATCTGATGTATCCCGGCGCCAATACTACGCCATGGCAACTGGAAGGTGCGATACTGGGACTTAGGGGTGCGGGATTCGATGATTTGGTTTGTGTTGAGAACGAGACTGTTGTCACCAGCGCCAAGGCGGGCGAGCTGCTGAACAAGCAAAGGCCTGTGTGCGAGTATTATGATGTGCCCATAAAGTACAACTTTAAGTCGTCCGATATGACCTGGCGGCGGTATGAGCCTGAAGCTGAGATGATGGTGCTGGACGAGATTTTTCCGGAAGGGATTTGTATTCCGGATTATTTCCACGGGAGGAATGTGGTGCATCTTCCAACAATGAAATGTCATATCTATACGAACATAACCGGTTCGATGAAAAACGCCTTCGGCGGGCTTCTTAACAATAAGCGACATTACTGCCACTCTCGGATTCACGAAACCTTAGTGGATCTGCTGGCGATCCAGAAGGAGATCCATCCGGGTATTTTTACGGTTACCGACGGTACGACGGCCGGCAACGGGGCCGGTCCGAGGACGATGATTCCGGTGGCGAAGGATATCCTTATGGCGTCGGATGATTGTGTTGCTATTGATGCCGTTGCGGCGAAGATGATGGGTTTTGAGCCGATGGACCACAAGTTTATCCGGCTGGCGCATGAAAGAGGGCTTGGGACCGGCAAGTTCGACGAGATTGAAATAGTCGGCGATGTCGATGCGGCCGGGGAAAGGTGGGGTTTCAGTACCGGCGACAACGCAGCCTCGTGTGTCGGCAAGCTGTTCTGGTTCGGTCCGATGCGCCGGCTTGAGAAACTGATGTTTCACACGCCTCTGGTGTATGGCTTCATATTTGCTTCTGCTGTTTACCACGACAAGATATGGTATCCGTCGAACGGCAGGAAGGTTGTGAACAAATGGCTCGGAGAAAGTCCGTGGGGCAGGCTGTTTGCTGATTACAAGGTTGGCGGTTGAATCGAAATGCGTGAGTGCATATTCGAAATAGTCGTACCGTCAAATGGAGAACTATGATAAAAAATAATGATATCGGTATTCAAAGACTTTGGTGTTTATTGTCAATTTGTATAATTACGCCTATAGGTTTTTGGTTTAAATATTATAGAGGAGTTGGCGACTGGTGGTTCAATGATTATGGAGCCGGTGTGCTCTATGTGGTTTTCTGGTGCTTGTTTTTCCGCCTGATTTTTTGCAGGAAGAAAAACGCTTTAAAGATATCCGTTTGGGTATTGGTCGTAACATGCTTACTGGAAGTGCTTCAATTCTGGCACGCAGCTTTTCTGGAAATGATTCGGGCTATCTATATAGGCAGTTTATTGATTGGGACTACTTTTGTATGGCTGGATTTGCCTCATTATGTACTTGGGGCGGTAATAGGTTTCTTTTTGATCAAGCTTCTGGAGAAAACAGGGGCAGACCACAGGCGTCAGTTGTAGTTGATTCAGATGTTACGGGTATCACTGAAAGGCAAGCATAATCCTTGCTGTTTTTCCGACTCGCGACTTCATATACGTCAAGGATATAGTCGCCGCTAATGTGCACATGGCTGAAAGCGAATCTTCAATAGAAAGGCGTAGTAGATGAAAAAGTTTGCTCTAATCGGCGTTGGTGGATACATCGCCCCAAGACACTTGAGAGCAATAAAAGATACCGGCCACACATTAGTCGCTGCTTTGGACAGGAGTGATTCAGTTGGCGTACTTGACAGTTATTTTCCCGACTGCAGGTTTTTTACAGAGTTTGAGCGATTTGACAGGCATCTTGAAAAAATAAAGAGAAACGAAGATACTCGCGTTGATTACGTATCAGTTTGTTCGCCAAACTACCTTCATGATTCTCATTGCAGGTTCGGTTTGAGAATCGGTGCAGATGTGATTTGTGAAAAACCCCTGGTGGTAAATCCGTGGAATGTGGATGCTCTTGCTGAAATAGAAAAGGAGACGGGGGGTAAGATAAGCACGATTTTACAGCTTCGTCTCCATGCAGCCATTCAGGCGCTCAAGGAAAGAGTTGGCGCCGCTCCCGTCGATAAGTCCTTTGATATCGACTTGACCTATATTACCTCAAGGGGCCCATGGTATAATGTGTCATGGAAAGGTGATGTTCATAAATCCGGCGGGATCGCCAATAATATCGGGATCCACTTTTTCGATATGCTGGCCTGGATATTTGGCCCGGTTAAGCAGAATGTAGTCCATTTGTTTGAGCCGAACAAGGCGGCGGGATTTCTTGAACTTGAAAGAGGACGCGTCAGATGGTTCCTCTCGCTTGACCGCAATGATTTGCCGTTTAAACCCGGGCCGGGTCAGCCAAAAACGTATCGTTCTATTACGATTGACGGGCGGGAGGTCGAATTTTCAGAGGGCTTTACCGAATTACATACAGACAGTTACAGGCAGATATTGGCCGGTAACGGTTTTGGGCTTGATGATGTAAAGCCGTCTATAGAAATAGTATCGGAGATCCGAAATACAAATCCCATCGGCCTCAAGGGTGATTATCATCCGATGCTGGCAAAATAACATCCCAAATATTATTGGAGAGGTAATAACATGGCGGCGTATTTTGTTCACGAAACAGCTGTAGTTGATGATGGAGCAGTCATTGGCGAAGGAACAAAGATATGGCATTTTTCTCATATAATGTCGGGAGCCAGGATAGGCCAAAAATGTATTTTTGGTCAGAATGTATGTATAGCCGCCGGAGTGATTATCGGCAACAATGTTAAAGTGCAGAACAATGTTTCAATATACACCGGGGCGGTCATTGAAGATGATGTTTTTCTGGGTCCCAGTTGTGTGCTTACAAATGTTACCAATCCTCGCTCTCAGGTCGTTCGTCACAGCCTCTATGAAAAGACTGTTTTTAGAAGAGGGACAACGGTAGGGGCAAACGCCACGATAGTTTGTGGCATCGAGCTTGGGCGGTACAGTTTTATTGCCGCCGGTTGTGTTGTCGCAAAGGATGTGCCGGACTATGCGCTTATGGCGGGTGTGCCCGCTCGACAGGCCGGCTGGATGAGTCGGCATGGAATTAAACTCGGCGCCCCTGATGCAGAAGGCATTATGCTTTGTCCCGAAAGCGGCTATCGTTACAAAGAGGTAGCCCCCGGCATTGTCAAATGTTTGGATCTTGATGAGGAGTCCCCGTTGCCGGAGGACAAAGCGGTCGGCAAAACATCTTACGATGAATTCAAGAATAAGATTAACTCGTTAAAAGGATATTTATGAAAGTTCCGCTATTAGATCTGCAGGCTCAGTATGCCGGCATAGAAAATGAGGTAATGGCTGCCGTATCCGAAGTGCTGAAAACACAGAGATGTATTGGAGGCCCAAAGGTTGCCGAACTTGAAGAGAAAATTGCCGCCGCCAGCAACTGTAAAATTGCCGTAGGCGTATCCAGCGGCACCGATGCAATTTTAAACGTTCTAATGAGCCTGGATATTGGACCCGGCGACGAAGTGATAACCACACCGTTCACTTTTTTTGCGACAGTCGGTTGTATCGCCCGTACCGGCGCAAGGCCGGTGTTTGTAGATATTGATCCCAAAACATACAACATAGATCCTTCTTTAATAGAGGAAAAAATTTCCGACAAGACAAAGGCGATCATGCCGGTGCATCTTTTTGGTCAGATGGCCGACATGGACCCGATCACAGAGATCGCCAAGAAACATGCCCTTCCTGTAATAGAAGATGCCGCTCAGTCCATAACGAGCAGGTATAAAGATAAAACGGCGGGCAGCATCGGCACTGCCGGATGCTTTAGCTTTTTTCCAAGCAAAAACCTCGGCGGCATTGGCGACGGCGGGATGATAGTGACCAATGACGAGGAGTTTTACGAAAAGCTTGCCATAATGCGAAATCACGGCAGCAAGCCAAAATACTACCACAAGCTTGTCGGCGGCAATTTCCGTCTTGATCCGATACAGGCCGCCGCTCTTCTGGTAAAACTTCCGCACCTGGACGAATGGTCAAAAGCCCGCCGCAAAAACGCGAAATATTATAACAGCAGATTTTCGGGAACAGATATTCAAACGCCTTATATAAATCCGGATTGCGTTACAATTTACAATCAGTATGTGATCAGAGCGGCAAAGCGCGACGAACTGATGTCGCACTTAAAAGAAAACCAGATTGGTTGCGAAATCTACTACCCGGCGCCAATACACTTGCAGGAATGTTTCAGTTCTCTCGGCTACAAGCAGGGAGATTTTCCGAACGCAGAAGAAGCGGCCAATGAAGTATTGGCGCTGCCGGTTTATCCCGAGCTAACCGACGAGATGAAAGACTATGTGGCTGATACAGTCCTTTCGTTTGGAAGTGGGGATTAAAAGGTGAGAAAAATAAAAATCCTCACAGTTGTAGGCGCCAGACCCCAGTTTATAAAAGCGGCGGCGCTAAGCAGAGCAATTAAAAAGTTTAACAACAACAGCGATTCCATTAAGGTTGAAGAGTCAATTGTTCATACCGGCCAGCACTACGACGACAACATGAGTAAAATATTCTTTGATCAGCTAAAAATACCGCATCCCGAAATCAACCTGGAGGTAGGTTCCGGGTTGCATGGAAAACAGACCGGTATGATGCTCGAAAAACTTGAAGAGGTGGCGATAGATAAAAAGCCCGACTGGATGCTGATTTACGGCGATACAAATTCAACACTTGCAGCCGCCATTGCTGCGTCAAAACTGCATATCCCCATTGCACATGTCGAAGCGGGACTGCGGTCCTTTAATCGCAAAATGCCGGAAGAAGTAAACCGTGTAGTTGCGGACCATCTCTCCAGAATTCTTCTTTGCCCGACTGATACCGCCGTCAAAAATCTATCGAACGAAGGAATTACAGACAGGGTGTATCAGATCGGCGATGTGATGTATGATTCGGTGTTATTTAATTTTAAGTTAGCGGTTGGCGGCAGTAATATTATTGAACAATTAGGACTTGTGTCCGGGCAGTATTATCTTGCTACAATACATAGAGCAGAAAATACCGACGAACCACAGAGGCTGCAAAATATAATAAATGCATTTTCGCAGATAGATGCGACTATCGTATTGCCGCTTCATCCAAGGACAAAAAATACACTGGGTGTCAGCTTAAAGAAATTAGCCGGTAATGTTTTAATTACCGCTCCGGTTGCATATTTAGACATGTTAATGCTGGAAAAAAATGCGTCTGTAATTCTTACAGATTCCGGAGGGGTCCAGAAAGAAGCTTACTGGGCGTCTGTCCCCTGTATTACATTACGCGATGAGACCGAATGGATAGAACTTGTTGACGCCGGAGTAAATCAGATCGCCGGAGCAGATACTGCTGCGATACTTGACGCTGTAGAGAAAGTCGGACAAGTTGCAGACAGACTCAAATCCACCAATACCCGGCTATACGGCGATGGAAACACCGCAGAAAAAATCGTCGAAAAACTAGTTTTTAGCAGTAGTCTATAGATCACGACACTGCCTTGATAATGACAAGCGAATCTCACACATGGCTAAAGTATTACAATAATTCTCAAAATTAATTTATGGCATTTTACACTTAACTCATGACCGACAGTACTAAGCCGAAAAAAAAGATCCGTGCAAGGCACTTCATAGAAACATTTGCTACAAGCGGTTTTGTTTTGGGGTGCAGTTTTTTGCAAGGTGTGATACTTGCTCGCCTTCTTGGGCCGGACGGTCGCGGAGATTACGCAGCGATAATTCTATGGCCGACGGCCCTGGCTAATATCGGGTTATTTGGAACGAATTATGTGATAGGCCGAATATCAGCTAAAGAAGTGGAATTGGGCGACCTGCTTCGTGGAGGAGTGGTCTTAGCCGGTATTACAAGTGTCATTACGGCGTTACTTGGTTATTTACTGTTGCCGTATTTAATTCCGCCGGACAAGCATCATATATTACAACTGGCGAGGTTTTTTCTGATTTATATACCTGTTTACCAGATAGCGGCCAATTTAGCCGCTATCGATCAGGGCAGCGGAAACTTTTCCCGGGGCAATTTTATTCGTGCTATTCAAAGTCCGGTTCTTATATCTTTTCTTATCCTTATAATTCTTCTGAAGTTGCACAATTTGCTTTGGTTTGTGTCGGCGATGTTTCTTTCATTTAGTTTTGTAACCATGGGCAGATTAGTTCTTTTAGTCAAAGAACACAGCATAAAGGGCGGATTGTATCCCCTTACACGAATAGTTCGTGATTCCTTTTCTTTTGGTTTAGTAGGATTGGCTGCCCAGGCATATCAATATATTGACAGGATTCTGTTGTTATGGCTATTGCAGCCGCAAAGTATGGGGTTTTATGTCGTGGGGTTGTCTATTGGAGCGGTGTTAAGAAGTATCACGGGTTCAATGGCGCACGTGTCTTTTACAATAACAGCGCAGGCTGAAGTTTCGGAGGGGTTTAATCGGGTCAGCAGTATATTTAGAAAGGCGGCAATTGCTATGTTTTTTTGCGGCGGCGTCCTTGCCGTTCTAATACCTTTTTTGTTGCCACTGGTATATGGTTCGAAGTTTAAAGGCGCCGTTCTCCCATCGATACTCCTTATTTTCGGCTCAATATTCGCCGGGTTTTGCCTGTTGCTGGATACATGTATGCGAGGCCAGGGAAAGCCTTTTGCAGGACTGATTGGCCGGGTGGTTGCGATAATAATTATGGTTATAGCAGGCTATCCATTTCGGATATTCGGCGCAACAGGCATTGCTATATCATTTGTATTAGGCCAGATTGGCTATTTAATTACAATGTTCTTTCAGCTTGTCGGCCATTATAAGAACGCAAAACTATCCGATTTTTTACCCCGACTGTCGGATGCGGTTGATATTTTAAATGTTTTCAAAAGGACGGTTAAAACCATATGGCTACGTATAAGTGATTTGGCGGGCGTTAAATGAACAACAATAAATTTATGTCGCCTCCATAATTTTTTCAGGATTTGCTGTAAATACCCCATAGATGTGTCAACAGAAGAAGACGGTTGCCGAACGAGAAAAGGATGAAACCGGCAGAATTAAAAGGCGAGTATGAGGTTTCCCAAATCTTTGTGAAAAGGTCTAAATGAATTCCGAGCCATATACAGAAAATTATGCCGAAGGGCAGGAAGTTTTGTACGCTGAACAACCTGCAGGAGCGAGCAAAGGCCTCTTTATTTGGCTCTGTGCTTTGGTGCTGTCCTTCTGCTATGAAATTCCGGTCGTGCAATTAACATCGATGGATAGATTGAATCCTCGATTGTTTGACATAGTTTTTCTAATAGGCTTGTTTACAATTTTTCCGAATCTTAGGGGAGTAGGGCAAGCGCCCAGGTTATTTCGTATTTGGGCGGGAATTGTTACTGTTTTCTGTATTTGTGCCCTTGTATGGTTTCCCTTTTTTCCATGGTTCTATGGAAAATATTGCTTATTCTTTGCGTTAAAGTATGTCGAGGGTTTGCTTTCAATTTATGCTGTTGCAAAAATACAGTTAACTTCTAATCAAAAGAGGACACTGCACAATATGGTTATCGTCGGAGGCATTATTGTTGCGGTGTACGCAATTCCTGAGTACTTTGGGAGAACCAGACCGCAAACTTTCGCTGTCGGGAAAGAATATATTTACAAAGAGGGGAGCCTGTTTAGCTGTCTCGGAATGACATATTTTCATGTTTCGATGTTCAGTTCGGTTTCTTCCTTTATGATATTTGCCAGGTTTAATGCCTGCAAGAATATGGCTGCCAGGTTGAAGTGGCTGGGGCTTGGGTTTTTTGTGGCATGGCCGGCATTTTTTTCCGGATGCAGGGCAGGTTTTGTCGCCTGGATTATTGGATGGTTAGTTTTGTTGATAATTTCGAAAGTGTCTTACCGCAGAATTGTTATTGGCCTGGCAATTCCGTTAGCGTTCTTTCTGTTTATAACATTAGGCTTTTCCGGGTTATCGGCAATTGCAGAGAAATCGTTTACTCTTCAAAGATTTGAATTCGGAGAAGAGACCGGTACGGGAAGCAGCGTGAAATCAAGAATGAGTTTAGAGTGGTATAATCTCAGTGCATATCGCCAGCAGGGGATTCTAATTCCTTTTATAGGCGCCGGCTTTTATGTCGCACCTAATGTGGATGAAACTGGTGTCAAAAAGTACCGTGTAGGCTATGGGATTCATAACAGCTATCTATTTGCACTTGAACAGGGTGGGCTTGTTGTCTTTTTCCTTTTTATCTGGTTTCTCATAACTTGCTGGAAGAGTCTCAAGAGGATGCGTCTGCCAGGCAACAACGAGATTGACAGAGCGTTTGCAACAGGCATGTTCGCCTATTTGTGTGCGGTTATTATTGTGATGCAGGGCGGCCAAATTTTTTGGTATGGATTTGGTAAGGTTAATTTCAATACATATATAATTTTGTTGTTTGTACTTGCGGTCAAACAGTCTATGCCAACAGAGGATGAGTATTATCTGGAAGAGGGATCGTATTATGCCTTTGAGCATGATGGCTATGTTGATTCGGATGCTCCATATACAAGTGGTGCATCTGATGGCGATTTGGACATGTAGAGGCAATGGATAAGTTTCAAATCGATGTAATAGTTTCTGCACTTTCCAAAAAACAGATTATTAAGCGGCCGGTTTCATTAGCTTATAAAACTGCCGTGCGATTTTTCGGTTTTTACGGGTATGACCAGAAATCTCAAAAAATGTTTTCTTCAATACTTCTCGACGCAACGCCTGACATCGGTCGGCGTGAGACG
>QNBS01000033.1 GCA_003644175.1 Planctomycetota bacterium
AAGATGTACTGTCTCAGATCAAAGCAAAACTCGCCGACGGACTATGCGCCGATTTTATTACGTTCAGCGGTTCGGGCGAACCGACTCTCAACAAAGACATCGGCAAAATAATTAACGGCATACGAAAGCTTACCGACATTAGGATCGCCGTCATCACCAACGGCACGCTGTTAAGCGATCCGCAGGTTCGCGCCGACTGCTGCAAGGCGGACGTTGTGCTGCCGTCGCTTGACGCCGGCGACGCGGAAACTTTCGAAAAGATCAATCGCCCCCACGCCGATATTCGTTACGAAACATTCATCGACGGTCTGTGTCGGTTCAGGGACGCCTGGGACGGACAGATATGGCTTGAAGTTTTTTTTGTCGCCTCCGTTAATACAGGCGCCGACCAGATCGCCAGGATGAGCAGGATCATCGAACGAATACGTCCCGACAAGGTGCAGCTCAATACCGCCGTCAGACCGGCCGTCGAAGCCGCCGCAAAACAGGTCGGCGAAGAAGAGCTTCGCCGGATAGCCGGCAGGCTTGCGCCCAATGCCGAGGTCATTGCCGACTTCGCCGGCGCCGGCGAGTGGCCGGGCATCCTGCCGAACATCGACGGCGTACTTGAAATGCTCAAACGCAGACCCTGCAGCCTGGAAGATATCTGCAACGGCCTGGGCATGAGCCGCCGCCAGGCGGGAGGACATATCGCAGCTTTGGAGTCTCAGGACAAAATCGCCTCCCAAATCAGAGACGACAGAACTTTCTATACCCTTAAGGGTAGTAAATTCCCGCGAGTAAAAAGGTAAGTATTGATTTGAAAACAAGTTACCGCGAACAAAACGGGAATTTTCAATTGTGATCAGTATACCTGCCCAAATGAATGCCGCAATCGGCATTGGGTCCGATTAATCCCGGCGTCCTCGGCAACCGTGTCCCCCCGGACAGTACTAACAAACGGCTTTTGGGGCCCTTATTACAGGACCGTCCCATAATTCGCCGTACCGGAACAACTTCTGCCTGAATCAGCGGGCCCTAATTTTTCATCTCAAAAAGTTAAGCCATTGCCGGCAACGACCGATATCTTTCTAAGCCGACGTTGCTGAGCCGTATTTTTATCGCGGAGTTTTTAAAAAAACACTTTAGAAAATCTAAACCAGCCCGATAACAATAACAAGAGGTGAATTTTCGTTTGGCGGGCATTTACTTTCCGGCGGTCTATAGATGAGAAAAGGCAAAAAACAACTTGTTCTGAGCAAAGGTTCACAGAAGTATATCTTCAGGTACGACAGCGGCTGCGAGGGACAATTGCTCGATTGCCTTGCCGACCAGGCCGCCGACAGGAACACCGAATTCGACTGGTTCGATGCGGCCGTGTTGAGTTTCAAACTGACACAGACACTCATGGGTGAAGCCGACGAGATCCTTGGCAAAGGAATTGCCGACACCATACAGTCATTCGCCGAAGAATAAAAACAAGAAGCAACGGCGTCCTCCGGCAAGGAGCAGGACAGGCACGCAAGACGTTGCGGTTGAGAATATATAGAAGGGTAAATCATGAAAGAAGAGAGTGCGGTCGTTTGCGAGTTTTTGAGTTACTTAAAGTTCGAAAGACATTTTTCCGTCCATACCGCCAAGTGCTATGGTGCCGATCTGGATCAGTTCACAGGTTTTCTGCAGAACGAAACCAATGCTTCGGCCGACCATGACGCTTCCGGCTCGTGGTCTCAACACCCGGCGGCAACGGCAACGGCAATGGCTACTCAAAGCCAAACCTCGGTGGAGCAGTCGATCTTCGCCGCCGACGCCAATACGATTCGCAAGTACATGGCGAACCTGGGCCGGCAGGATTATTCCAAGGCGACCATCGCCCGGAAGCTGGCGACCCTGCGAAGCTTCTACAAGTTCCTGGTCAAACGCAACTACGTCACATCCAATCCGGTCATAAGCATCAAGACCCCCAGGCAGGATAAGAAACTGCCGCGTTTTCTCGAATACGAAGAGGTCCAGCGTTTGTTGAATGCACCGCCGGCCGGCACATGGCTCGGCGCGCGCGACAGGGCGATACTGGAGACTCTCTACAGTACGGGAATGAGAGTCAGCGAGCTGGTCTCGCTTAATATGGAAGATGTCGATTTCCTTGGCGAGGTGATTCACATTCGCGGCAAGGGCAAAAAGGAGAGGATTTCACCTATCGGCACCAGTGCTCTTCAGGCGATTCAGCATTACATTGAGTTCCGCAACAAGAGAATGGCCAACGACAGTTCGTTCGACGCCAGGGTTCTATTCGCCAACAAACATGGACAACGGCTAAGCACACGCAGCGTGCGGAGAAAAATGGACAAGTACCTCAAAGAGGCCGGGCTGGACCCCAACATAAGTCCGCATACGCTCAGACACAGCTTTGCGACGCATATGCTCAATAACGGCGCCGACCTTCGCAGCGTCCAGGAGCTCCTGGGCCATCAGTCGCTGTCCACGACCCAGGTTTACACCCACGTAACCACATCGAAGATGAAGCAGGTCTATGACGATGCTCACCCGCGGGGGGCGATGACGGAACAGTCGGAATTCTGACAGCGACCAACATACCCGATCAAAGATCAAAAGCCCGCCCGAAAGCGGGCTTTTTTATTTGCCGATTGCCGATTGCCGATGGTCGGGTATGGTCAGCCGTAGAAGGCCTGGATTTTCTTCATCGTCAACTCGTCTTTTTCTTCGAGTCGGATGAGGTTTTCGAAGAGTTCTCTGATGCGGTGCTCTATGGGCTGGCGGACGATTTGGCGATACATCCGGATAAGGTACTGGTTGAACCTGACGGCGGCCCGGCAGACATCTTCGACGCCGGCTTCGGGGGAGATTTGGATCTCATCGAAACACTCAGGTCCCGGCAGATCCGGGCGATATCGCAGCCGAACATCCCGGGCGTGTCGCAACTGGGCCGGCGGCAGTTTGCTCAGCGCCTCTATCGTCCGACGCCGGTGGCGGCTTATGTAGTCTGACACCAGGCACACCGCCGCCTGGTCTGTCTGCTCGGATAAGTTGGCGTAATAGGCGGCCAACATGCGCTCGAAGTCCTCGACGTGAGCCAGGATTTCCGATATCGTTATGGCAACCATCTGTAATACCCCGCATTCTTCAACAGCAACGGCAAACCGCCCCGATCGCCCGAATAGTTTATCGGCAAAGGCATGCGGCGAATTAGCACAATTATAGCGACTCGCTCAATCGTACACTGTGACCGCCCGCTTTGGTGTATGGGACGCACATGGCATATTGTCCAACGTAGTAATAATGGAAAGTTTTCTCCCCTCCAGGAGGGGGGTGTCCGGCTCTGTCGGCGCCCCCCTTCACTTCATGTGCTCCGTCTCATTGACGAGTGCTTACAGATAGTATTGCCGCTTGATATTTTGAGCACTCCCGGTGTGATGTTGTGTCATCTAACAACGTGATTGACTATTCTGACAGCAAGGCATTGATTTTTGCCGTTTTTTTTTGTGGAAATGACCCCTCGGAGTGAGTTACTATAGAGCCTTGTGATTTCAGGGACTGATGGTTTGGCAATGTTATTTGACGGAGATGTGCTATGAATGCAATATGGATAGTGGTAGCCGGTTTGGTTCTGTATTTTGCGGGTTACAGGTTTTATGCAAAGTACCTTGCGGAAAGGATTTTTAAGCTTGATCCGAATGCGCCCGTGCCTTCCCGTGAAATGGAAGACGGCGTCGATTACATTCCGACGAACCGATATGTGCTGTTCGGTCATCATTTCGCCTCCATTGCCGGCGCCGCCCCGATTGTGGGTCCTGCTATCGCGGTGATATGGGGCTGGTTTCCGGCGTTTCTGTGGGTGGTTCTCGGGGCGGTATTTCTGGGCTGTGTGCACGATTTCAGCGCGTTGATCCTTTCGGTGAGGCGCCGCGGGCGCTCGATCGGCGATCTGGCCGGCGACATAATCGGCAAAAAGGCGACGACCGCCTATCTGGTCATCATGTTTTTCGTCGTTGTGCTGTTGATGGCAATTTTCCTCCGCCTCATTGCCGGGCTTTTGATGAGGTATCCCGAAGTTGTAATTCCCGCCGCGGCGCTGATCGTAATCGCCATAGGCATCGGCCTGCTCATCTACCGCACAAAGATCGGACTTGGCGTCGCCAGCATTGTGGGGATCATCCTGATGCTGCTGTCGATATGGGTGGGCACGAAGAACCCACTGGTGCTGTCGGAAAACCTCGCTGTCAATACGCCGTTCTTTACATGGGTAGTCATGCTTGCAATCTACAGCTTTGTAGCCTCGGTGCTCCCCGTGTGGTTGCTGCTGCAGCCGCGCGACTATCTCGAATCCTTCAAGCTCTATGCAGGGCTGATCCTGCTCTTCGTGGGCATCATAGTTACACGTCCCGAAATAGTGGCTCCGGCGATCAGGCCCGTGGTGGAGGGTGCTCCGCCGATCTGGCCGTTCCTTTTTGTGACTATTGCGTGCGGGGCGCTTACCGGTTTCCATTCCATCGTCGCTTCCGGCACGACATCGAAGCAGCTTGCAAAAGAAACCGACGCCACCTTTGTCGGCTACGGCGCGATGGCCGCCGAATCGGCACTTGCGCTGTGTGCAATCATCGCCTGCACTGCGGGCTTTGTCGCCGTCGGGGGCAAGACGGGACGCCAACTATGGATGGCGCACTACGGCACATGGGGCAGCGCCGCCGGACTGTGGGAAAAGGTCGGCGCTTTCGTGGACGGCTCGGCGTATTTCATGTCGTCGTTAGGGATCCCGGAGACCCTGGGCAAGACATTCATGGGCCTGATGATTGTCGCCTTTGCGATGACTACGCTCGATTCGGCCTGCCGATTAGGCCGCTACATCCTCGCTGAATTCGGCCGTCGGCGTCGAATGCCTTTCCTTACGAACGGCTATATCGGCTCGGGCCTCGCCGCGGGTATCGCCTTGCTGCTGGCACTGATGCCCGGCACCGAAGGCAAATCCGTCGGACAACTGCTCTGGCCGCTGTTTGGAACGACCAACCAGCTTCTGGCGGCCCTGGTTTTTGCAACCGTAACCGTTTATCTCGTCAAAAGAAAAACCGCCCACTGGTTTATCAGTATCCCGTTGGTGTTTGTCGCCATCACCACCATTTCCGCGATGATATGGAATATCCGCCAGTATATTCGAAAGGAAAACTGGATTCTCACGGTCGTCGGCAGCATAATCCTCTTAGCCGCTTTTTACCTCATTGCCCTGTCATGCGGCTCGTTTATGCGGGTCAGGGCCCAGGTCAAAGCCGAAGGCGAATCGACACAGGTGTAATCGGAGGCAAATCCGGTATTCGAGGCGGTGTGGCCGTGAGATTTATCTTGAACCGGGTCGCCTGCCGATTATAATACGGAATCGGTTGAAAATGGAATTTCAGTTATTTCGGTAAAAAAGATGGCTCTATCAAAACTACATGCGCCTCGCAGGCCGGGCGCCGCGGTCTACGAAGTTATTACTCCGCCGAAAGGCACAAGAGCGCCTGTTTCCCGGAAGAAATACCATTTCATCGGTGCAGGCGGCGTCGGGATGAGCGGGCTGGCGCGGCTGATGCTCAAGAACAATGCCGCCGTCAGCGGCTCGGATATGGAAGACTCGGACATCATTGACAAACTTCGCAGCATGGGGGCTAAGATCAAGACCGGCCACGACACCGATCATCTGCCCGATGCGCTGGAGGCGGTCGTCATATCGGCGGCGATTAAGGAGGACAATCCGGAACTTGCCGCCGCACGCAGAAGGGGCTGCAAGGTCTATAAGTACGCCGAAATGTTAGGCGAACTGATGGACTGTTACGACGGCATCGCCGTATGCGGCACTCACGGCAAGAGCACGACAAGCGCCTGGCTTGCGCATCTTCTGACGCTGGCAGGCGCCGACCCGAGTTTTATCGTCGGCGCCCAAATTCCGCAGTTTTACAGTTCCAGCGGCGTCGGCGACAGCGACATTTTCGTCGCCGAAGCCTGCGAATACGACCGCAGCTTTTTGAACCTGCATCCGGAAATCGGCGTTATTTTGAACATCGAGCAGGACCACATGGACTACTACAGGGACGAAGCCGAAATCATCTCGGCCTTTGCCGACTTTGCCGCCGGCATGAGGCCGTCCGGCACACTCATTGTCAACGGCCAGGACGCCAATGTCGCTAAAGTTCTCGATGCGCTGGAAGACGACCGCGCCTGCGTTACTTTCGGGCTGGATGCCGCCTGCGATTTCAACGCCCGCAACATCACGCTCAAAGACGGGCTCTATGAGTTCGACGTGCACCATCAGGACAACCTGCTGGGAAGAACCGGCATCTCCATGCCCGGCGAGCATAACATCTTAAACGCCCTTGCCGTTATTGCCGCCGCGGCGACAGCGGGCACAGACGCCGACGATATCCTGCGGTATCTTCGGCAGTTTGTGGGCATAGATCGAAGGCTCATGTTCAAGGCCCGTTGCAAAGGAATCGCGGTGCTCGACGACTACGCCCACCATCCCACGGAGATAAAGGCGTCGCTCAAGGCGATCAGGCAGCGGTATGAACCGGACCGTATCTGGTGTGTTTTCCAGCCGCATCAGTACAGCCGGACGCGGTTTCTGCTCGATGACTTTGCCGAAAGCTTCAAACTTGCCGACATTACCCTCGTGCCTGAAATATATTTTGTGCGGGATACCGCCGAAAGCCGAAGAAAGATTAATTCGGGCGTTCTCGTCGACCGGATCCGGGAAAGCGGAAGCGAAGCGATGTACATAGATGATTTTGCGGGGATTTGCCGACATCTCAAGACTCACGTCCGCCCGGGTGATCTCGTGGTGACCATGGGAGCGGGCACTATTTGGAAGGTTGCAGATGAGTATATTCAGTGGCTTGGAGAAGATAGTCAGGACTGACAGTCACCTGTGCAACTACACGTGGTTCGGGCTCGGCGGCAGCGCCGACTATGTTATCACGCCGCACACGGTCGACGAACTCGCCGTCGTGATCAAAAGGTGCAACGAAAACGATCTGCCTTTCAGGATTATCGGCTACGGCTCGAATCTGCTTGTCAGGGACGAGGGCGTACGCGGCGCCGTTATTAAACTCGAAGGCGACGAGTTTTCGCGTGTCGATTATCAGGGCGAGACGGTGAACGTCATGGCAGGCGCCGGCCTCAGCAAGCTCGTCCTGGAGCTGGTGCGAAAGGGACTTGGCGGACTGGAGGCGCTGACCGGAATACCAGGCTCCGTAGGCGGCGCCGTTATGATGAACGCCGGCGGGACTTTCGGCGACATCGGCGCCGGCGTCGAAAGCGTTACCCTTATGGACAAAGCCGGCGCCGTTTTTGAAAAGGCCAAACCGGAGCTTGTCTTCGACTACCGTCAAGTCAATATCACCGCAAGGATGATCCTGGGGGCAAAGCTCAAACTGGTTGAGACGGACCCCGAACAGATGCTCCGCACGACCAAGGAGATCTGGATTTACAAAAAGAACTCCCAACCTCTCAACACGCGAAACGCCGGGTGCATTTTCAAGAACCCGCGGGGCCTGTCGGCGGGGGCGATGATCGACCGCGCAGGACTAAAGGGCGCACGCGTCGGCGGCGCCGTCGTCAGCGAGAAGCACGCCAACTTCATCATCGCAGAAAAAGACTGCACCAGCAGCGACGTGCTCGAGCTGATCGACCTTATTCGCCGGCGCGTCAAAGACGAATTCGATATCGAGCTGGAACTGGAACTCGAAATCTGGTAGGCGGTGGCATAAGTTGAATCCTGAGTTGAAAGTCGCCGTCCTGATGGGCGGCATCGGTTCCGAACGACAAGTCAGCCTTCGAAGCGGCGCCAATATCGCCTCGGCGCTGAGACAGGGCGCCACGGACGTCATTGCCTGCGATATCACACCGGACGACCTGGGCATACTCGACGACGAGAGCATCGATGTGTTCTTTCTCGGCCTGCACGGCCGGTTCGGCGAGGACGGCCGAATACAGGAAATCCTCGAACAGAAGAACCTCGCCTACACCGGCTCGGATTCGCGAGCCAGCCGGTTGGCCTTCGACAAGACAGCGGGCAAGAGCGCATTTCGAAACGCAGGTGTAAACGTAGCCTGCGATGTAACGGTGACCGCCGAAACCGACCTCGCCGACCTGGCCGAAAGACTCACAAAAGTTGGCGAAAAATTCGTTGTCAAGCCGATAAGACAGGGGAGCAGTGTCGGCGTAACTATCGTCGAAGGTCCGCAAAAAGCGGCCCAAACGGCCCGAGAGTGCTTTGGGCGGTACGGCGACTGCATGGTCGAGCGGTTCATCGAAGGCAGGGAGATCACAGTGGGCATTGTCAACGGCCGGGCTTTGCCGATAATTGAGATAAGGAGCAGGACACCGTTTTATGACTACCATGCCAAGTACCTCGACGACGCGACGGAGTACCTGTTTGGCACGGTTGACGATCCCGATGTCGTCGCCCGTGTTCAGGCGGCGGCGGTTGTCTGCTTCAATTCGCTTGGCTGTCGGCATCTGGGCCGGGTGGATATGATGTTGACCGACGACAACGTCGAGTATGTTCTGGAGATCAACACGCTTCCGGGCTTTACGAGCCATTCGCTTTTGCCGATGGCCGCCGCCCGGGCGGGAATGAACGCTAATCAGTTGTGCATGGAGATTATCCATGCCGCACTGGAAGATTTCAGAAAGCATTAGAGCATGACGCCCCGGAAGAAGAAGAAAAAAAAACAATCGTGGTTCGGATTCGGCTCGCCGCCGAAACGCAGGAAAAAGAAACACCTGACCAAGGCCGCAAGGGCCCGGTCGGCGGCGTCTGTGAGGAAGGTCGCCGGGGTTATAGCCGCAGTGGTCGCCCTGGGTTGCACGGCGATTGCATTTGGCTATATGGATCGCTATGTCCATACCCTCTCGCCGGCCACAGAACCGCTGGGCCAACTGGAACTGGTCGCCCCGCCTGAGTGGATCAATCCCGAACTGCAGGCCACAATCGCCGCCGCGGCGGGTGGATATTACTTCCCTCTCGAGGAAGGCATCGCCGAAATCATTGCCGCAAGACTTCAGGGCCTGTCATGGATTTACAACATCAGGGTCCGGGTTACGAGCAAGACCGTTCATATTTACGCCGGCTATCGAAAGCCGACGGCGATGATAATGAGCGGCTCGAAAAAATACTATCTGGCCCTTATCGCACCCGACGATCTGTCTTACGAGCAGGGCAAACCCAAAGTCATGCTGCTGGATTATATCAAACTCGATACCCTGCCTGTTGTCGAGATAAAAGGGCTTTCGCTGAGGAGGCTTCCCGTCGCCGGCGACATCCGGCAGGGCGCCGACATTACCTCAACCGTCGAACTGCTGACCGTGCTTGGGCGAATGGACGAGATATCCTGCGCCGGCGCCCCGCTGCTCGATCAACTTGCAGGCATCGACATATCGAACTTCGCCGGGCGGAAAAATAAAAACAGTTCGCACATAGTCCTCAATGCCAAAGACGGCACGCCGATCTACTGGGGGGCCGCCTACGGCGATTCGGCGTTGTACCTGGAGGCGACCGAGCAGGAGAAACTCGCCACGCTGTACACATTCTACAAGGAACACGGCAACACCATCCAGTGTGTCAAAAACGCCATCTGCAATTCGATCGATCTTCGCTACGCTCAGACGAGGATCCCCCGCCCGGAAGAGTCGCTCGCAAACGGCCCAGGCGATTAGTAGAATCTCTTGTCGTCAGGGCACAGGGCACAGGGCACGGACGTGCTTGTGGACGTATTTCTGGACGACAGTGGTCGCCAAAAGTTAAGATGCGAAACATAGGCAACGCAGAATCGGGTGAAATGCGCGAATAATCGGTGATTAGCGGATGCGATGGGGCGGAAATATTTTTTTTGAATTTTTTACGAAACATATTCTGCTGCCAAACGTCTAATTTATTGAAAGCAGAAAATTACAGAATATTATTTGGGGTCCATAAAATCCAACTTTACAATAAGTCTTTTCATCACCCTCCTCCGAAGCCAGATCCTGCTTAGTAACGGGATCTGGCTTTTTTATGCGCCGCCGTCGCCGGGCCCGGCCTTGACAAACTCGTCTGAGTGCTGAATAATCAACTCGGATCGAAATAATTCCGGTCCTGTCGCGGGGAAATAATGATATAATCTTGTCCGGTCTGATATGATTGCACGGATAGAGGGAAAACTTGTTGCTCTTGACGACAAAAGCGCACTTGTGCAGGTGGGCCCTGTATGTTACGAGGTGCTGCTGCCGGGCTATGCTGTCGGTATGCTCAGCGGGCGTATCGGCGACGATATTGTGCTCTGCACAATGGAGTATTACGAAGGCGCCCCCGGCGGAGGCAACCTGATCCCGAGGCTGGTGGGGTTCCTGAGTCAGGACGAGAAGGACTTCTTTGCAAAGTACACCGGCGTAAAAGGCATGGGCGTCAAAAAGGGCTTGAAGTCGCTGACGATTCCCATCGCCACAATCGCAGGCGCTATCGAAGCCGGCGACGAAAAAATCCTTCTGTCTCTGCCGGCCGTCGGAAAGAGATTTGCACAGCTCATTATCGCCCAACTGAAGGGAAAGCTGGGCGATTTTGCAGTTGGCCCGGCGGCGGGCGGCGGCGAAAAGTTCGAACTGTTCCAGACCGAAGCGCTTGAAATCCTGATCGCCTGGGGCGAAAAGAGAGCCGAAGCCCTGGAGCTGATCACACTTGCCTCGAGAAGGCATCCGGACATAAAAACGGCCGAGGAACTTGTCCCCCTCGTTTACCGGATTAAACAGGGAATAGAAGTCTGACGGGTGAATCTGATATGGCGATCGACCGGGTATTAAGTTCCGATTCCAGCGGGGAGAAAGAAGAGACGTTCAATCTCGCCCTGCGTCCCGAGACGCTCGGTGAGTGTGTCGGCCAGAGCAACGTAAAGGAAAAACTCGCTATCGCCATACAGGCCGCCAGACAACGGGCCGAGCCGCTGGAGCATATCCTTTTCCACGGGCCCCCGGGCCTGGGAAAGACCACCCTTGCCAATGTGATTGCCCATGAGATGAACGCGGCGGTGCGGGCCTCGTCAGGGCCGGCGCTGAGCAAGCAGGGTGATGTAATGGGCCTTTTGAGCAATATCGGCACCGGCGATATTCTCTTCATCGACGAAATTCACCGTCTCAGCACTCCCGTGGAGGAGTTCATCTATCCGGCGATGGAGGATTTCAAGGTGGATTTCACCGTCGACAGCGGAATGCATGCAAAGACCATTAATTTCCCGCTAAAACGCTTCACGCTCATCGGCGCCACCACACGAGCCGGCCTGCTCAGCGCTCCGTTGCGAGGACGATTCGGCATGATGTACCATCTGGAGTTTTACAGTGCCGACGAACTGACGGAAATACTCGCACGGTCCGCAGGGCTGCTCGACCTTGAAAGCCGCGACGGCTCTCTTGAGATGATTGCGGCACGATCCCGCGGCACACCCCGTATCGCAAACCGGCTTCTCAAGCGTGTTCGCGACTATGCCCAGGTCAAAGGCACAGGTTCGCTCACCCCGGATATTGTCCGAAACGCACTGAGGATGGAGCAGATTGACGACCTCGGCCTCGACGAACTGGACCGCTCGTTCCTCAGAGCACTCATCACCGTTTACGACGGCGGACCAGCCGGTATCGAAGCCATCGCCGCCACCCTCGGCGAAGAAAGAGACACGCTCGAAGACGTCGTCGAACCATACCTTCTGCAGGTCGGTTTCGTCAGAAGAACAAAACGCGGCAGGGAAGTAACAAACGCCGCATACAGCCATCTGGGCATGGAACAACCCGCAAAAAAATCGCCGCCGGCGCAGCAACCGTTGTTTGATGACCCGTAGCCGCAATTCTGTCGCAATGCGCGCCCAACCCGGCTAAAATGGCAACCCTCGCCCGGCAAAAAAGCGTATCGCGTATCAACGTCCCGAAAAATCTTCTTTCTTACCCTGGATTCGAGAACTTCCTTGACAGTTGTCCCCTATTAATAACAATCGCACATTACACAAGCAGGCGTTTCGGTCGATAGTAAGTGATATGCTTGCGTAACCCTTAACCCGCTATTGGGAGATTGAGATCATGAAAAGATTGATTAGTGTACCCGCTTTACTGTTGACAGTAGCTCTCGCCGCCGGAATACTCATGGCCAAGGAGACAAAAAAAGACCCCCTGGGCGGACCAAAAGGCGACAAAACGCCTCCGCAGCGGTCCATCGACGCCGCAAAACCCGCCCGCGACGCGCGCATCATAGGCCCAGATATGCTCGATCCACGGGGCCCCGTTCGCCCCGGAGCCGGACGAGGTATGCCCCACATGAGCCGCCCAATGATGATGCAGCAACGGCGGATCAAGGGCCTGGAGGCACAATTAGACAGGAAGAAACGGGCATTCATGCAATACTCCGGAGAACTCAAGGCGATCAGGAAACTCGCCCTGAAGGAAGATGCAAAGAAAACAGTCGAATATATTAACAAGCTCATTGCCCGCAAGGAAAAGGCATTTGAAATGTCCACAAAGGATACCGCCGACAGGATCAAGGAGGCTCGGGCGCAGATCGAAAAACAGGCCAAGACCAAAGCCGAAAGATACCGGAAAATGCGCGATCCCCGACCCACTCCGCCAAAACCAAAACC
>QNBS01000034.1 GCA_003644175.1 Planctomycetota bacterium
GGGCTGTGTCCAAGGTCGTGTCCCAGACAGATCGCCTCGGTAAGCGATTCATTGAGTCTCAGGCTCCTGGCGATAGTGCGTCCGATTTGAGCCACTTCAATACTGTGTGTCAGGCGTGTTCGATAATGGTCGTTGGTGCCGGGAGCAAAAACCTGCGTCTTTCCTTCGAGTCGTCGAAACGCCGCGCTGTGCACGATCCGGTCGCGGTCTCTTTCAAAAGGCGAGCGATACGGGTGCGGCTTTTCGTAAAAACCGCGACCGCGACTCTGCTCGGGACAAACGGCATAAGGGGCAAGTGGATCAGTCATTGTTACAACCTCGGCAAATGCTGTTGGCGGCTGATTCGCTTGAGGTCGGCGTACAACTCGTCAAGTCCCTGGCTGATGACGTCGGTATCGCTGACGACGTGCATATAATTGGTATCCCCGTCCCACCGGGGCACGATGTGAATATGCAGGTGTTCGGGCATGCCGGCGCCGGCGCACCTGCCGAAATTCATGCCAACATTGAAACCGTGCGGTGCGATGGAAGCGGTCAGGACCTTCTGGCATTCTCGGACGAGCTTGGTCAGTTCGAGAAGTTCATCTTCTTCGGCACTTTGGAAATCGGCTATATGCCGCAGCGGCGCAATCAGCAGATGTCCGTTGTTATATGGAAACTTGTTGAAAACCACCATACTCCGCTCGGTGCGCCAGAGCACAAGATTGGCTTCATCCTTGTCGGGATTCTGACGGTAATCGCAGAAAAAACATCCGGGTTTTTCACTGAGCCCTTTGATGTATTTGACCCTCCAGGGCGCCCATAGAATCTTTCTTTCCAACCTGCCTCGCCCCCGATCTAACGCTTGTTGTCAAGAAGTTCGACACTAATCTTCTGGTCGATGGTGATGATCGGCGACGAATCGCCCAGAGGGATCATGAAAGCGGCGGTGATGATCATCTTGTACTGCTGCTGATCGCTCTCGACTGTGCCGGTGTCGATATTGAATACCTGTTTTCCCTGCCCGGCAAGCGACTGGTGCTTGTAATTTCTCAGGAAGCCGAACATGCCCTTCATGGCGAACCGACCGGTATAGGGTTTGGGCCAGTTGGCCGGTTTTTCGTCGCTGAGCGTGTATGTGCTGTTGATGACGGCCTTGCGTCCGTCGGGTGTTTCGGCGACCTCGTCAAAGGTGTAGGTTGTCCGGCGGGTGGGGACGATCGGAATGGGCAGCGGCACAAGCTGGGTGGTTTTCCAGCTTGTTCCCTTCTCAACACCCTTGAGAGGTTTCTCAATAGTCGCCACCGAGTCCCACAGATACCACTGCATAGCGATAAAGTCATAGATCATATCCGGGTTTTTCACTTTTTGTTTGCCGGCTGTGTTTGTGGCGAAGGCTTTGGCGCCCAATTGGCGCACAACCTCAGTAAGGCTGGAGTAATCGGCGATCTTGCCGGTGGGCGACAGTTGGATTGTAAAAGTCCGCCCAACGAGATGCTCGACGGCGTCTTTTGGAGCGGCCCGGGCTGTAAAGCTCTTGCGCGTCACTTTCGCCGATTCACACTTGCCCTCAATCGTCGTTATGCCGAAGGGGTCCACCTCGACAGGGCTGTAGGCGATGACAAGTTCAAGCTTCTCCGACATGGTTTGAGGCTTGTTTTTGCCTTGCATCTTCGGGTTGTCGCTCTTGAGTTCGAGTGTGATGTCGCGCTGTGAGGTAAGTTTATACCTCATCGTTGTGTCGGGCTTGAAATCAACGACCAGGAGTTCTCTCCCGCCGCCGCCGCCGCCGCTGGTGCGGCACCCCGCCGGAACACAAAGCGTAACGGTTACACAAAGCAGTGTAGCAATCCTGCGCAAGGTTTGAACCTTTCTACTGAATGACATGTTAACGATAAAGTCGGCGGCGACTGAGCCGGTCTTACTCGACTATCTCCATGCCGACCGATTGGGTTAAACGCATCGTAAGCACATCCGGACCCTTGCCGCCGGACCCGCCCTTGGGCTCCTCGGTGGCGAGATACGTCGCAACCAGCTTTTCATTGAATTGGAGGACCTTGCCCGCGCCCAATGCCAGCACCATTTTGCCCGTATACGTTTCTGTCGCATCGAACATTTTGGCGAAGGCGCCCATGCCGGCGGACTGCTTTCCGGCGTCCGGGGCCGGCTCTGCACTTTCAACGGCGTTCATCAGAACCGTGGCGACCTGATTGTCCTCGGGGCCCTCGACACTTTCCAGCGTATAGATTTTTTTAAAAGTCTTCGGCGAAGGCAGGCCGGGCGGCGACCCAACGATCCTGACCCATGACTTTCCTGTTTTCAAATTGCTCCCGGCAATATCGGGCAAAGCAGGAATTGAGTGTCGTTTCCTGATTCCGTCGTCGCTGAAAAGAGCCTTGGCTACCCTGGCCTCATAACCGGAGGTGACGGCGCTGCGGGCGTCTTTTGCATCGACGACTTCGACAACTCCGGAGGGGGATATCTTAATCGTGTAACTCTGTCCGAGGACCCCGGCAAAGGGCTTGTCCTTGTCGGCCTTGCGGGTGCTGTCAAAGTCAAACTTCATGGCGTCTTTGGCCTTGACAATATAGGCGACCTCCTTGATGGTCACCGTCGCCAGCGCGCTTCCGTCGCTCTGGACCTTGTCGATTTTCTGCTGGAATGTCACATCCACGGTCGTGCCGGATTGATTCTCCTCGATCTTGGGCGGAGTAAGCGAGGGCTGCTCAAAGCGAACATCCTTTATCATTTGGGTCGAGACCTTGTAGGTCGTCGTGTCCTCTGGTGCGAATTTCAATGCCAGATTGGCCTGTTTGGCGCACCCTGTCAAGCATGCCAATAAATACACGGCTATTACGGTCAGCCATAGAGGGGTTCTGCCGGACATAGTGATCTCCTTTTTAGAAACACGTTTTTATTTATGATCACAATTGAAAATTCCCGTTTTGTTCGCGGCAACTTGCTACCCTTAAGGGTATACTGAACTATTGAGACGGCGACACTGTCGGCGCCGAGATATTCACACTTTAGATTATTATCGAACCAATGCTTATATTGGTTTAGAAAATACACACGCAAAAAACGTCTTAACATTATATTCTTTCGCATGCCTCTTTGCAACCCTGTAATAAGCCAATGCCAACCGGGGCGAAACTATACTGATCACGATTGAAAATTCCCGTTTTCAGCCGTATTTGCAGCATCTTATAGCTCATGCCGGCCGCTTCGGTCCTTTGCTTTACGCATGCAAAGGCCCTTTGTTTTTCGGCAATGGGGCTCAAAATTGCAATTTTGCGTTTAATGGTTGGCCTGGAGGTGCTATAATAACAGGACTTTTGCAAAAGTCTTGCAATAACCATTTTGGCATTGCTGAAGAAGGGGTATATTGCCTTTGCCGGCTTGGGACTGGAAGGAAAACGTTAGTTTTGGAGCGAAAACATGAGAAGTGACACTGTTAAAGAGGGTTTTCAGCGTGCCCCGCATCGGGCGCTGCTGCGGGCATGTGGATTAGCTGATGACGACATAAAGAGGCCGTTTATCGCCGTAGCCAACAGCTTCTGCGAGATTGTGCCGGGCCATGTGCACCTTGACAAGGTCTCCCGCACCGTCAAGGAAGCAGTGCGCCAGGCCGGCGGCGCACCGTTTGAATTCAACACAATCGCCGTCTGCGACGGTATCGCCATGGGCCATACGGGTATGAAATATTCGCTCCAGTCCCGTGAAATCATCGCTGACGCCGTTGAAACGATGGTTCGTGCCCACTGTTTCGACGCCCTTGTCTGCATCCCCAATTGCGACAAGGTCGTACCGGGAATGCTCATGGCGGCGATGCGGCTGAATATCCCGACAATTTTTGTCTCAGGCGGACCGATGAAGGCCGGCTCGACACCTTCAGGGGCGGTGACGGACCTGATCAGCATTTTTGAGGGTGTCGCGGCCTTCAATGCGGGCAAGATAAGCGAAGCCGACCTGAAAGAGCTGGAATGTTCGGGCTGTCCGGCCGAAGGGAGCTGCTCCGGGATGTGCACCGCCAACAGCATGAACTGCCTGTGTGAGGCGATTGGGATGGCCCTGCCGGGAAACGGGACGATTCCGGCGACGGACCCCCGGCGGCAGGACCTTTACAAACTGGCGGGCAAACAGATCGTCGAACTGATCAAAAAGGACATCAAGCCGCTGGATATTGTCAATGAAAAGTCGGTTGATAACGCCTTTACGGTGGATATGGCGATGGGCGGCTCGACGAATACGGTCCTTCATGCCCTGGCCGTCGCTCATGAGGCAGGCGTTAAATACGATCTGGAGCGGATAAACGCGATTTCGGGCAGATGTCCGAACATCTGCAAGGTCTCGCCGTCGAGTTCGTGGCACATGGAAGATGTTGACGCCGCAGGCGGAATCAGCGCGATCATGCATGAGATCGGCAAGATCGACGGTTTGTTGAATACGGACTGCATAACGGTTACGGGCGGAACATTAGGTGAAAATATTGCCGATGCCGCGATCAGGAATACCGACTGCATTCGCACGCTGAAGAATCCCTACAGCACCACCGGCGGATTAGCGATCCTGCGGGGCAATCTCGCCCCGACGGCTGTGTAGTCAAAAGCGCAGGCGTCGCCTCCTCGATGCTGACCCATACCGGCCCGGCCGTGATATTCGAGAGCCAGGAAGATGCATGCGACGGTATCCTTGCCGGCAAAGTCAAGGCAGGCGACGTCGTGGTCATCCGTTATGAAGGGCCCAGGGGCGGACCGGGAATGCAGGAAATGCTCTCGCCCACCAGTTATATCATGGGCGCCGGCTTAGGCGAATCCGTCGCACTGATCACAGACGGCCGTTTCAGCGGCGGCACTCACGGGGCATGCATCGGCCACGTCAGCCCCGAAGCAGCGGCAGGCGGTCCCATCGGTCTCATCAAAGCCGGCGACATCATCGAAATCGACATCCCCAACAACAAGATAAATGTCAAACTCGCCGCCGACGAACTCGCCGCGAGAAAAAAACAGTGGCAGCCAAGGCCGCCAAGCATCACAAAAGGCTGCCTCGCAAAATACGCCTCAATGGCGACATCCGCCGACACCGGCGCCGTCCTGAAGTGGTAGTCTATGGCCGTCAAACCGAGAACAAAATGGTACGCAGGCGGGCTGCACTTTGAATGTCGGCAATGCGGCCGGTGCTGCGCCGGGCCCGGTGAGGGTTATATATGGATTACGAAGCCCGAGATCGAAATGCTTGCCGAGCTCCTGGATATGACGGTTGACGATCTGCGGAAGTCGTATGTCATTCGCATCGGGACGCGGTCAACCATCATCGAGGAGCCGCGCACCAATGACTGTGTGTTTCTGACAAAGACCGGATCGCACAGGGGCTGTGCGATTTATCCGGTTCGGCCCAATCAGTGCAGGACCTGGCCCTTCTGGTCGCATAACCTGACAAGCCCCGACGACTGGAATATGGCCGGCGTCAAGTGCCCCGGCATTAATCGCGGCAGGTTGTACAGCTTTGACGAAATAGAGCGCCTGCGCAGGCAGAGAAAATGGTGGCCCGATGGAGACTGAGCGTCATATAGTTGCCGCTGTTGCCGAAGTGTACGCCTTCATCGACTCGCGCGTGGCGGAAACCGACCCGGCCTGCAAAGTTTGCGGCAAATGCTGCGACTTCGACACTTACGGTCATCGTCTCTTTGTCGCCGCGCCCGAGCTTGTTTACTTCGCCTTCCACATTTCGCCCGACTCTGTCAAGCCGATGCCGGGGGGACTGTGTCCCTGGAACATCAAAGGCCTCTGTTCGGTCCACCCGCACCGTTTCGCCGCCTGCCGAATCTTCTGCTGCACAGGCGATGTCGATGCCCAAAACCGCCTCAGCGAAGCAGCGGTCGCAAAGCTGAAATCCATCTGCGAACAATCCAACATCCCCTGGCAATACATGGATTTGAAAGCGGCTTTGTCCCGCATCTCTCGCAGCGGAGAAGTCTCAACGTAGAGCGGGCTTGCCCCGCCGTTATGCCTTAGAAAGGCGTGCTCTTGCTTGCCAGGGACTGGTAGCCGGTCAGGTGCAGGAACTTCTGCTGATTGATCACGGGCACCGAAAGCGCTTGCGCCCGCGAGCGGATCTTGTCGTATCGCCTGCCTGATTCCAGGGACGCCTCATACTTCTGCTGGACGGTCGGGTCGATTTCGATCTGTTCGGTTGTGGGCATGGGCAGGGAAGAGGGTCTTGTGCCCAGAACAACGAAGTCGGTTTCAATCGTAACTTCGTCGACGATTCGTCCCCCCCAGCGTCGAACGAGTCGAACGATCTTGTCGAGGCCGTCGGAGTCAATCACGCCGTTGCCGTCGATGTCGAAATTGCCCGCTACGATAAAGCGGTTGCTCGTCTTGCTGTCCCAGATGAGGTTGGCGACGATATCGGCCGGGGTGACAGGATTCATGCGGGAAGAATAGTTGATCTTCGCGGCCGAGACATTCTCTTCAATCTTGAAGATTTCGATTTCAGCCTTGCCCTTGCCGTCTTCCGGAATGGGGAGGTTTCTGTCGTATACTGAAAAGGTCAGGCCTCTGTAAACGTGATCCTTGTTGCCGATGTCAAGATATACGACTTTGTTCTTGCTGTCGATACTGACAATCCTTGCGTCAGGTCTGTATGCGGCGACCTCGGCGGCAAAAGGCTTTTTGAGGCTTTCGAGTTTTGCAACGGCTTCGGCGAGGTCCTTTTGGGCGGCGGCAAGTTCTTCCTGTGTGGTGAGCAGTTCCAGGCTCCTCTCCTTGAGCCTGGCGTCCGCCTTTTCGAGTTTGTCCTTATAAAACTGAACCTGCTCGGTGGTGGATTTGTCCATGATTCGGTTCAGTTCGTCGAACTTTGCCTGTACCTCGTCGGCAAGGGCCTGGAAGCGATTTTTTTCGTCGATGAGCTGCATCTCCTTGAAGCGGCTCTCACGGTCGGCGGCATCGAAATCGTCCTGCAGTTTCTGATATCGCTGATCGAGTTGACGGTTGCCGGCGGTGGCTCTGTCGAGCTGGGCTTTCAGTTGCTCTACGAGCCCGATGAGGTTGACGTTCTCTTTGCTGGAGATAAGACCGTCGTTGAACAGGCCTTCCACAGTCTTGTTGATCTTTATGTTGGCTTCATTTATCTTTACCGAAGCCGGGACGTCTGCTCCGGATTCGCCGGTGACGGCGCCGACCATTTCGCCGAGGAACTCTTCCATGGTTTTGATCATGCTCTTGCCCGGCCTGGCCGTGCCGACGATTTTGGACAGGCTGTTCCGCTCGGTCGAGGTGGCGATTTTGTTGAGGACGGCCTCGTTGGTGGCGATCTGGGTTATATAGTCTTCGGCCTTTACGTAGAATATTACTGCACAGGTCGTTGCGATTATAAAAAGCCCAACAAACGTTATTACCGTGTACAGCATGGCGTTGCTTTGCGATTGTTTGCCCGGCGGCATTGCATAACTCCTTAACAAAACAGATAGAGACGTGCCGTATTTACAGACTGCCTTCCCGCCGAAGGGGTAGTCACGATACCATTAGTATGCCATAAAACGGTCGATTGGTCAATAGAAAAACGCCTCCGGGAGGCGTTTTTGACTGTTTGGCCTGGAAAAAAGTCTTATTCTAAGGCTGCCCAATGCGCTTCAGGGCCTGCGGCAGTTGGGTAATTGAGGCGATAATCTGGTCGGGTGCGGCATCGGCGTCGGACGGCGGGGTGTTGTGAATGCGATTGGGACGAATCAACTGTATCGTGTTCATGCCGAGTTGTTTAGGTCCGATAAAATCCTTTTTGGCGTTGTCGGCGACGTAAACGCAGTTTGCGGGTTTTTCGTGGAGTTGTTTCAGGAGATGCTTGAACCCTTTTGTGGAGGGCTTCCAGCATTCCCTGCCCAGTTCTTCGGTGTAGATAATGGCCTGGAAGTACCGCTCAAGCCCCAAAGCACCGGCTTTTAGCCTCTGGGTGGGCAAAAAGCCGTCGGTCAAAAGGGCCAGAACGTATTGGCCGCTCAGCAGTTCGAGAACGTCTTTGCTTTCCGCCGGCAACGTTATTTCGGGCGTATGCTCGCGGTAAACGCCGACGAGGTGCTTGATGGTCTCCGGCGTGTATGCGACGCCAAGCTCATCGAGGGCGGCGTTGAAGACGGATGTGCGGTTGCCGGCGTCAAACTGGGCGCCGAATGCGTCGCGTATCTCTGTTTCGGTGGGCCAGGCCGTCAGATTGGGCACGTTTGCAAGGAATGCGGCGACGGCGGCGAAGCCGCTGCGGCAAAAATCCACCTCGTCATAAAGTGTGTCGTCCATATCAAATATGACTGTTGTAATCATGTTTGTCCACCGACGCCTTGTGAATATTGTTGCGTTTGACGGCTGACTATTGTAAACTCTTCGGGCGGTTTTGCAAAGGGATATTGCCGCAGAATCCGAAAGGGGCTGAATATGGACAAAACACAGATTGATTTGGATGAGTTCGTTTTTGCGCTTGAATGGCACAGCGACGAGATGGCGTCGTACCTTGACGTCGAAACCGGTCGGATCGTTGAGGTTTCCGATTTGCTCGACGACGATGGCCTGCAATCGCGGGACGAGATCGAAGAAAACACTGAGCGATATCGCTATATCGAGCCGATTGATTCGCATGAGAGCTATAGAATGATGGCCCGTTTTGTCGATTCGCTGCCGGAAGGCGAAGCGCAGAGGGCATTGGCCGGATCGCTGCAGCGAAGAAGCCCGTTTCGCAACTTCAAGGATGATCTGTACGATTTTCCCGACGTGCAGAACCAATGGTATAAGTTTCATAACGAACAGTTGGTCCAAATGGCCAAAGAATGGCTGGAGGCCGAAGAAATCGACGCCGAACTGGTTAGTGCGACAGGCCCGAGGAGTGACCCCGGTTGACGAACAGAGGCAAAGACAACTCCAGGGCGCAGCGCAGAGTCCCGAAACGACGTGCCTCCGGGCCGGCGCCTGAGCCCCGGGCGCACAAAGAGCGTCTGCAGAAGACCCTTGCCGCCGCCGGTGTTGCTTCGCGCCGGGCCTGCGAAGAACTTATCCTCGAAGGTGTCGTTCGCGTCAACGGCAAGGTGGTCGATACGCTGCCTGCCTTTGTCGATCCCGATAATGATGTGATCACGGTGAACAGAAGGCGTATCCGCGCCGAGCAGAAGGTGTACTTTCTGCTGAACAAGCCCAGGGGAGTGATCTGCACGAGTTCCGATCCGCAGGGCCGGGCAAGGGCGGTGGACCTGATCCACTGCAAAGAGCGTGTTTTCTGCGTCGGAAGGCTGGATGCCGATACGACCGGAGGAATCATACTGACCAACGATTCGGAGTTGGCCAACCGGCTGACACATCCGCGGTATGAACTGCCCAAGACATACGAGGTCAGAGTCAGGGGCCGGATCGAGGGGGATGCTATCGAAAAGGTGAAGCGAGGCACGTGGCTTGCCGAGGGCAAGACGGGCAGGGCCGCGGTAAAGGTGCTCAAGCGCAGCCGCAGCGAGTCGCTGCTGGAGGTGACGATTCGACAGGGACTAAACCGCCAGGTCAGACGCATCATGGCCAGGGTGGGCTTCAAGGTCAGGGGGTTGAAACGAACGAAAATCGGCAATATCGGTATAAAGGGGCTGGCCCTGGGCGGTTCAAGAAAACTCACAAAAAGCCAGATTGATTATCTCAGGAAAGCGACAGAACGCCGCTAAACGGGGTGATCAAGTGTACGGAGACCGCATAATGAGTTATCTCTAAGGGAAAGAAAAAAGCTCTGCGACTTTTCTTTCCCAAAAACATGTCAAATCGTAATTTTGCAAAAGTCTTCTCAAGACTTGCCGTTTCACATCTTTAACCTTCCAGGCAGGGGGGTTTCATCCGGTTTTCGCCGGGGTGGTCTGTGGCGGCGAGGGGCGCCGAAGAAGATGAAGGTAATCACTAACAATCCGCAGCCGGAGACAAAAAGGACCCTTCGATTGTTCGTCCGGGCGCAGCGATGCACCCATTGCGGAACAAGGCGGGCGCCCTTCTGATTGTTGAGTTCGGCAAACAGCGCCGTCTTTGCCGCCGCCAATTCTTCCTCGGAGGCCTTGGGCAATATAGCACCATCCAAATCCGGTTCATGCCCGAACGTGAACCTCTGGAGCTTGCCCAGGAGGTTGGGGTCCATTTCGATCTGCTGGATCTGTGCGTCGTACTGGGCGATGAGTCTTTTCACTCGCACATTGCCCTCTTCGACCTGCCTGAGTTGAAGGCGGCTCTGATAATAGTTGCTGATCTCGGGATCGATGAGGATTGACAAGGCGACGGCGCCGGCGCCCGCGGTGAAGAATATACAGAACAGCAGGTATCTCAAAATGGCACTTCCCTTCGCCATCAGCCGGCTCCCGGCCCAATTGCTATCGTATCTCAAGATAAAAAAAAATGGCAGAGGCGATTACTTCACACCCCTGCCATCGACAAAACAAGCCCTAATACTTGAAAATCTCTCCGCCGTACAGGGCGGAGTCTCCGAGTTCCTCGTGTATCCGCAGGAGCTGGTTATACTTGCAGATGCGGTCGGTTCTGCACGCCGAGCCCGTCTTGATCTGGCCCACGCCCGTGGCGACGGCAAGGTCGGCAATCGTGGCGTCCTCGGTCTCGCCGCTTCGATGGCTCATGATGGCCGTATAACCGTTGCGGTGGGCAAGGTTGATCGCTTCGAGCGTCTCGGTGAGCGTGCCGATCTGATTGACCTTGATAAGAATCGAGTTGGCGCAACCCAATTCGATGCCCTTGGCTAATCGCTTGGTGTTGGTCACGAACAGGTCGTCGCCGACGATCTGGCATTGGCCGCCCATTCTCTGGGTCATCTTCGCCCAGCCGTCCCAGTCGTCTTCCGCTAAGCCGTCCTCGATGCTCACGATGGGGTACTTCCTCCGCCAGGTCGCCCAGTGTCTGACCATCGCATCGGAGGAGACCTTCTTCTTCGGCGCAGACTTGAAAAACCTGTACGACTTTGTGCTCTTGACCCACATCTCGGTCGATGCCGGATCCAGCGCAATCGCCACCTGTTTGCCCGCCTTGTAACCGGCCTTCTTGATCGCAGCAAGGATCACTTCGATCGCCTCTTCGTTGGACTTGAGCGACGGAGCAAAGCCGCCCTCATCGCCGACTGAGGTGTTGTAGCCCTTGCTCTTCAGGACGCCCTTGAGCGTATGGAATATCTCGGCGCCCATCCGAAGCGCTTCGGGAAAGTTCGTTGCCCCGACGGGCATGACCATGAATTCCTGGAAGTCGACATTGTTGTCGGCATGCTTTCCGCCGTTGATGATATTCATCATGGGCACGGGCAGCATATTTGCGTTACAGCCGCCGATGTACCGATACAGCGGCAGACCGACCGCGGCGGCGGCGGCCCTGGCGACGGCAAGTGAGACGCCGAGAATGGCATTCGCCCCCAATTTGGCCTTGTTGGCCGTGCCGTCCAGATCGATGAGGAACTGATCCAGTTCGACCTGGTCAAGCGCCTCCATGCCGACGACCTCCTGTGCGATTACATTGTTCACGTTCCTGACCGCCTTGAGGACGCCCTTGCCGAGATAGCGTTTCTTGACGCCGTCCCTAAGTTCAACCGCCTCGTAAGCGCCGGTGCTCGCCCCGGAGGGAACCGCAGCCCGCCCGAACGAGCCGTCGTCCAGCATAACGTCCACCTCAACGGTCGGATTGCCCCGCGAGTCCAATATTTCCCTTGCCAAAATATCTACAATCGTTGTAAACATTTCCGTCCTTTCATTTTTCAAGACCTCAATTTACCTGCGCCCGGGACTTTTCCAAAAACATGTCAAATCGCAATTTTGCAAAAGTCCTCTGCGCCGTTACAATCGACGTAAAGACTAACCACGATCACCGCCGGCGTCAAGGAAAGAATGACTATAATACTTTAGCCATGTGTGAGATCCGCTTGTCATTCCCGCGAAAGCGGGAATCCAGAATAAAACAGCCTCCGCCGAAGGCGCCTTTCTGCTTTTTCGGCACAATGAAGCTTTCGACCTCGCCGACGATCAGCTCTGGAATCCGCACATCTTCGGTCAATGCATACAGCGCCCGCCAGATCGACAACGGGATATTCTTCTTGCGCCCGCCGGTGTATGTCCTTGAGCGCCACTGGCGGCGTGAAATCCTGCCAAATGGATCGTCTCCCCCCCCTAACAACTAAAGGACCTGTTGCCCAAATACGAAGCACTAAATACCAAAATCCAAATGTTCAAACGGCTTCTGTCGCGTCAAAATAAGGTTTTAGATTAGATTTTGGTCATTAGTATTTTGAATTTGTTTCGGATTTCGATATTAGGATTTCGGA
>QNBS01000035.1 GCA_003644175.1 Planctomycetota bacterium
ATCCGCCTTCGGCGGGGCTGTTTTATCAGGTTTTCTAAGGCATTGCAAGACTCCGAATTGTTCCAGATCAGAAAACGGGGCAGCAGGTGTATAACCGCCACCCTGTCAAGCGTCTTTTCATTACGATGCTTTTCTCCGAGCTTTACGAGCCTCTCCGGCCGCGGCGAGTTTGGCGTCACGTCCGGCAAGGATCGTTTCGGCTCGGCCCTGGAGCTTGTCCTTGGGCGTAATATAGCCGATTGCACTGTGCAAACGCCTGGTATTGTAACGGTTCACGAAATCCGCCACGATATCTCTGGCGTCTTCAAGCGACAATGGAGTTCGCACCCGGATGCATGTTCCTTTGATCGTCTTGTGATCACCTCGTCACGAATGTCAGGTTCCACCCAGGAACGCCTTAAATCTCGCCATGTCCATTTCCTTTCGTTTAATCAACATACTAACTCAAATCAAGGAAATGTCCAATTCCAAGAGAAGCATTACAGCACTTCTTCAGCAGCCCCCCGCAGTCGGTTTTTTTTTCGGCTGAATTAATGTCAAGGGGACCCCGTATTGTGCCGATAGCTCAGCGGAACATAAAGTTCATTTGAAAATGGGGGTTTTCGACGGCCGGCTTCGATAGTTTCGTCTGTTGCAAAAGACCCGTAGTGTTTTGTAAGCAGCGTCGCCGACGTCGGCCGGGGGATTAACAGACCTACCCGGCGAGTCCGGTTTGCGGGCTCAGGCACATGTGCGTATTAAGAACGATAAGGTCATTTTAACAAGGAGACGTACTATGAATGTAAAAGAAATCATGACATGCAATGCCGAGACAATTGATTCCCAGGCGACACTTGCCGAGGCGGCGCAAAAGATGAAGCAACTGGATGTCGGCGCCCTTCCCGTCTGGGAAAGCGGAGAATTAGCGGGGATGATAACGGACCGTGACATCACCATACGCGGAGTGGCCCAGGGCAAGGACCCGACCAAAATGCGTGTAAACGAGGCCATGACGCCCGAGGTCTTCTACTGTTTCGCCGATGACGACATCCACGAGGCCGCCGAACTCATGGAGGAAAAGTGCATCCACCGGCTGCTGGTTCTCGATGAGAGCAACGAACCGGCGGGCTTCGTGTCGCTTGCCGACTTCGCAGTAAAGAGTCGCGACGAACGTCTGGCCTGGGAGATTCTGGAGAAGATATCGGAACCCGCCTGTCCGCAGCGGTAATCAGTATCTGTTGCGGAAAGAAAAAACGGTCCATGTCATCCCCGCGAAAGCGGGGAGCCAGTACGTATAGTCTGGATTCCCGCTTTCGCGGGAATGACAAATGTTGTTTCCGCAACAGGAACTAATTACACCCGGACCGGAATCTGATTTCGACCGACCGTACGGACGCGGCCGGCAGAAGGCAAGAAAACTCAAAAGAAAGGTGAAAAAATGACAACAGCAATTCAGTGCGAGCACGACCTCTTCTGCGGCGTCAATACGCCCATGGACATTGACAACATGACAGACCTGGAGAAAAAACATCTGCCGGTGATTACCGCGCCGAAGAGCGTCAGAAAAGACGAGCGTTTCGAGGTAATGATCGAAGTGGGCAAACATATGGCCCATCCCAACGAACCGGGACACTTCATTGATTTCATCGAGTTATACGCCGACGACACATATCTTGCAAGGCTGGATCTGACGGCAAAGATGACACAGCCCATAATGCGGATGTGGGTCTGTCTGAGTCACATTCATGACTGCCTTCGCGCCTTCGCCCATTGCAACATTCACGGCACATGGGAGGGCCGCGCCAAGATCGAAGTGTTGTCTTAAATCGAATTTCGATGATTTCAGGAGAAAACCAATGACCAGGGCAGCCACGGGCGCGGCTGCCCTGGTCCTCTTTTTATTAGTGGGATATGTCTTCTTCGGCTCATTAGACGAACACCGCGTCGCATTCAGCGTAGGACGGGATATCGGACTTGGGCAAACGGTATCCGGAACTGTGAATTTTGCGATATATTCGCACGCGGAAGCCGTTTTTAGCGCGATATGGCCGATATCCAGATGAAGGGACTGTGCCAATGGAAACACACGAACTGCTAAACAGGCTCGAGGCCATTGTCGATGAGGCAAAGACGGCGATTATGGCCACCGTGGATTCGGCCGGCTGTGCGCATATGCGGTGGATGACGCCGGCGGTATTGAAGCATCGGCCCGGCGCAATTTTTACATTTTCGGCGCCGGATGCGCCCAAGGTCGAGCAGATACGCACCGCCGGATGCGCCGAGTGGATGTTTCAGACACGCGACCTGCGACAAATCATCAACATCGCCGGCCCGGCAAGGGTCCTCGACAATCCCGCCCTCAAATCCGAACTGATGGAAATCTTAGGCCCTCGACTTATTGTCTTCTGGAAAGCGAATCTCAACGCCGATGAGTTTGTCGTCATAGAAACGGTCATCGAAGAGGCGACCTTCTTTGAGCCGATGAAGGGCACGCGCCAGACCGTACGTTTTGACTGAATTGATCACGAGGCACTTTCGGGGAGCAAAAGGTGGACGGATACGAACCGGAATTTTTGAAGCGACTGCTCGAGCAGATGGTGCTGATTCGGCGGTTTGAAGAAAAGGCCGCCCAGATGTACGGCCTGCGAAAAATCGGCGGTTTTTGTCATATCTACATCGGGCAGGAGGCCGTGGCGACCGGTTCAATCGCCGCCATCGATCTGAAGAAGGATTACGCCCTGACCGCCTATCGCGATCACGGGCATGCAATCTCCGTCGGGATGGACCCGAAGATTATCATGGCCGAGTTATTCGGCAAAATAACCGGCTGCAGCCGCGGCAAGGGAGGCTCGATGCACCTCTTTGACGTTGACCGCCACTTCTACGGCGGCCACGGGATCGTGGGCGCCCATATCCCACTTGCCACGGGAGTCGCGCTGAAAGTCAAATACAACAATGAAGACGCCGTCGTGCTGTGCTTTTTCGGCGACGGCGCGGTTCATCAGGGCGCCTTCCACGAATCGCTCAACATGGCCGGCGTATGGAAACTGCCCGTGGTGTATATCTGTGAGAATAACCAGTATGGAATGGGGACGGATTTTCGGCGGGTATCGGCGGTGCATGATCTCTCGTCGCTTTCGACGTCGTACAACATGCCCGGCAAACAGGTTGACGGGATGGACGCACTGGCCGTGTACGAAAATGTCGCCGAAGCGGTCAAACTGGCCCGAGACGATTCACAGCCGAGCCTCCTTGAGATACGGACCTATCGGTACATGGGCCATTCGATGAGCGACCCGGCGACCTATCGCACCAAGGAAGAGTTGAAGAAACACAAGCAGCAGGACCCGATACTGATACTCAAGGGCAAGATGACCGCCGCAGGCGTCATTACCGACGAGCAATATAAACAGATGGATCAGAAGTGTAAGCAGACGGCGGCTGGGGCCGTGGAATTCGCCGAGGCCAGCCAGGCCCCTGCGATTGAGACGCTTTATGAAGATATCTTCAAATAGACGAGTAGCCTGTCAACGTTGAAACTGTCAGGGACAGAAGATGACAATCCCCGATTGGTGCATATTTAGTCTGAAAGGGTGGCAGCCTTTTGCGAAGCGCAGCGCAGCAAAGGGATGGTTTGCCGGCGGATCAGCCAGGGTTGGGTGGCATCCCTTTCAGCCGCAGGCTGAAGGGATGGAAAGGGCCCGGGCCCAGCCATCCCTTTCGGCTGCGCCGAGAAGGGATGCCACCCCCAGACAATTAATCTTGACAGGGTAAGAGGTATACAATGCCGGTAATCACCTATCGCCAGGCACTGAATCAGGCGATCGACGAGGAGATGGCCCGCGACGAACGCGTGTTTCTCATCGGCGAGGAGGTTGCTCTTTACAACGGCGCCTACAAGGTCAGTCGGGGCCTTTATGACAAGTATGGCGAAAGGCGCATAATTGATACACCGATCAGCGAAGAGGGCTTTACCGGTATCGGTATTGGCGCGGCGATGGCGGGTTTGCGCCCGATTGTCGAATGGATGACGTTCAATTTCTCCATTCAGGCGCTGGACCAGGTCATCAACAACGCCGCCAAGATGCGGTACATGTCCGGCGGCCAGTTCCACCTGCCCATCGTCTTTCGCGGTCCAAACGGCCCGGCCGAGTGGCTAAGCGCTCAGCATTCTCAGGCATTGGCGGCGATTTACGCCCATGTGCCCGGTCTGAAGGTGATAAGTGCCGCAACGCCGTACGACGCCAAGGGGTTGCTCAAAAGCGCTATTCGCGACGACAATCCGGTGGTGATGATGGAGGCCGAACTGCTCTACGGCCTAAAGGGCGACGTGCCCGGCGATGAGTATCTGATACCGATAGGCGCCGCAGACATCAAACGCCAGGGCTGCGATGTAACATTAATTACTTTCGGCAAGGTCGTGCATATGGTGCTCAAGGCGGCAGAAGCGCTCGCCGAAGATGGTATCGCCGCGGAGGTCATCGATCTGCGGAGTTTGCGGCCGCTGGATGCCGATGCCGTCATACAGTCGGTGTCAAAGACGAGCCGATGCGTTGTTATAGATGAATCGTGGCCGGTGGCAAGTGTAGGCTCGTATGTGGCGCACTTAGTGTCGACGAAGTGCTTTGACCTGCTCGATGCACAGGTTGAGCTGGTGGCGGCCGAGGATGTGCCGATGCCTTATAATCATCAACTCGAACTTGCGGCACAGCCGTCGGTCGATAAGATCGTGGCCGCAGTGGAAAAGGTAATGTATGCCAAACCGCAATTTTGCAAAAGTCGTGTGAGGAATGAATCTATGGCCGAAAAGGTTCTCATGTTGGCGCTTTCGCCCACGATGGAAGAAGGCGTGATTGTTAAGTGGATCAAGAGCGAAGGCGACAGCGTAGAACAGGGCGATATCCTGTGCGAGATCGAGACGGACAAGGCGACGATGGAGTACGAATCGCCCGCCGAAGGGATACTGCTCAAGATAATCGCCGGGGAAGGCCAGGCCGTACCGGTGGGCGGAGATATTGCAATCATCGGCCGGCCCGGCGAGGATGTATCCGCACTCATAGAAGAAGCCCCCGCGCCGGCGGAAAAGGCCCCGGTCGAAAAAGCAAGACCTGTGCGCAAAGAGCCGCAGGTAGTCGTCCCGGCCGCAGAAGGCAAGCTCCGATCGAGTCCGTCAGCCAGAAAGCTCGCCAGGGAACGCGGCATCGACCTTTCAACCGTTCATGGCTCCGGACCCCAGGGCAGGATCACACGCAGCGACGTGGAAACAGCCGCATCCGGCGCAGTTTCCCACCCACCGCCCCAGGTCGCCGGTCTAACCGACCAGACAGTACCTGTTACGCAGAAGAGAAAGGTCATCGCCGACACCCTGAGCAGATCGAAGTTCACCGCGCCTCATTATTACCTCAGGGTAACCGCCGCAGTGGATAATCTGATGCAGGCCCGCAGCCGGCTAAACGATAAAATCGGCCGAAAAATTTCGGTCAATGCCTTTTTAATGAAGTTCGTCGCCGAGACCCTCAAGCGACACCCTATGATCAACGCGACATGGCGGGATGACGCCATCGTCATGCACGGCACTGCCGATATCGCGCTGGCCGTCGCCCAGCCCGACGGCCTCATCGCGCCGGTGGTTCGCGATTGCGGCGCCAAGGGTGTCCTCCGGATTGATCGCGAGCTGAAAACTCTGATCGAAAAGACCCGCAAGGGATCGCTCACCCGCGCCGACTATGCCGACTCGACCTTTACCGTCAGCAGCCTCGGAACGTTTGGAATCGAAGAGTTCACCGCGATCATCAATCCGCCGAACTCGGCTATCCTTGCAGTCGGAGAGATCATGAAGATGCCTGTCGCAGGCGACGACGACCGGATTGGCATTGGGCGGTGTATGAAGCTGACCCTTTCCTGCGACCACCGCATCATCGACGGAACGGTCGGCGCCGCCTTCCTCGGCGATCTAAAGGAGATGATCGAATACCCGGTCCATGACTTGTATTAGCCTGACGCAATGGGGGCAGGGGCATGGTGAAGAAACGCTGTGAAATTCGCGTTGGTGCGTCCGGGTGGTATTATTCCCACTGGGCCGGACGCTTCTATCCGGATGGGCTGGCCAAGGACAAGTGGCTGGCACACTATGCACAGCACTTCGATACCGTGGAAATCAACAACACGTTTTACCACTTGCCCAAGGCAAAGACATTTGAGAACTGGCATGACAAGGCCCCGCAGGGTTTTGTCTTCACTCTCAAGGCAAATCGCTACATCACGCATATCCGGCGACTGGCGGCAGCCGAGGACGCTGTCGAGCGTTTTTTTGCCGGCGCCGCTCTGCTGCAAGAAAAGCTGGGCCCCGTCCTCTATCAACTGCCGCCGAATTTTCAAAAGGACCTGGAGTTGTTGGCTGATTTCATGAAGCTGACGCGCAAAAGGGCGCAGGCGTTCTTCGAGTTTCGCCACAAAAGCTGGTATTCGCAGGATACATACGATTTACTGGACAAATACGGTTTCGGGTTCTGCGTACATGATCTGGGCGGTGTGGCGGCGCCGCGAGTGATTACCGCCGAAAAAATCTATGTGCGTCTCCATGGACCCGGCAGCGCTTGCAGCGGCAATTATCCGCAATCCGCCCTCGCCGACTGGGCCGCATGGATCGAGTCGCACGCCAAAAAGGTTACGCATGTCTATGCCTATTTCAACAACGATATCAACGCGTATGCGGTAGAAAATGCAAAGACGCTGCGACAGTTGCTCGGGCGGGAATAATTACTTCCGGTCGCACTTATAAACTTCGTCATAACTGCTTACTTACAATTAATTCGGTTGTGACCCGGCTTATGTTTGAAAAAAACTCCGCGCGCCCGCCGTCAAATCCGCCCGTTTTGAAAGACCCCGCGCCCGGCTTGCAGCGTATATATATTGTGAGATCGCAGGCCGGGGAGAAAAAGGCAGGTGCAGGTTCGAGAAGAGGGTGGCCCGCGGAGTTGTCGAAACAGCGGCGTGGGGGACTGAGTTCGCAAAATAACGCCGATGTAACGACAAAGTTGTCTGTGAGACTCACAACTCCGCGGGGCGCGGTATATGTTGTATAAGTCCGCGCGGGATCGGGCAAATGGTTGATCCCGCTGTTTTTAAAGCCGATAAGGTCCGGGGAGGCCAGGATCGAGTGGAACGAGTTAAAAGACATCTAAGCGGCAGTCGCCCGGTGTTTAAGCCCGCTTATTCGCGGGACGTCAGGCCCTCTGAACGCCGGCGCAGGACACCGTGGGAAGTCATGCACGAACGAAAGCGGATGCATCCGGAAGAATCCAAAAGGCGTCGCCGGCGCGACAGATCGCAGGTATTCTCGAAATTCATCCTGTGATAAACAACTATCCGCCAGACACCGGTTGGCGCAGATTAAGGGATAAGCAGGGTCAACGCAGGATATCGGACGCCCGAATCGCCCAGAGAAAGGGGGAATACTCATGTCCGTCGCCAAAATCATTGAAATCAGTTCCGAGTCGCCCGTCAGTTTCGAAAAAGCAATAAGCAAGGGAATCGAGCGGGCCTCGAAGACCGTCCACAACATCAAGAGCGCATGGGTCAAGAGTCAGTCCGTAGTTGTCCATGAGGGCAAGATCGCCGAGTACCGGGTCGATCTGAAGATTACTTTCGTGCTGGACTGACACAGCCCCGCCGGTATTAATAATCCGGTCGTGGAATGAGCAGGCGCATGCCCGGGCGGAGGAGGTTGATGTTGGGCAGGACGTCCTTGTTCGCCTCGGCGATCAGGGTCCACTTGTTCGCATCGCCGTAATGTCTATGGGCGATATGGGTGAGTGTTTCTCCTTCGGCGACAACGTGAATCCGCGGCCCGGTATCCAACCTGGCCTGCTGATGTTCTTCGATCACCTGTTCGGCGACACGCTGCATTTCTTCCTGGAAGGCGGACCCGCTTTGGTCCGGGCCGCTTTCCGGCGGAGGCGGGATTCGGCTTGTACTCTCGGCGGACGGCGGATTGAGGTTCTTGCCGCCGGCCCGTTTGACCCTCTGGTGAACCGCCTCTCCCGGCCAGATGGAAATAGCAACAACCGCCACTGTCACCAGGCCCAGCCCTATGAGCATTCCTGTTTTGACATCCTTGTTCATCTTCGCTCAGGATACCATGCTCTGTATACTTATTTCTTTAGTTTTGCGCCCTGCTTCTTCGCTCCCAACAGCAGAATCGGCGCTGCAATCGCGATCGATGAATACGTACCCACAATTATACCGACCAGCATCGCAAATGTAAAGCCCCGCAATCCGGTACCGCCCCAAATGTACATCACAAACACGACCGCAAACGTCGTAAAGGACGTCAGCAGCGTTCTCGACAGCGTCTGGTTGATGCTGTTGGTAATAATCTGCGGATTTACTGTCGCCAATTTGCCTCGGTTTTCGCGTATCCGGTCAAAGACAACGATCGTATCGTTAAGCGAATAGCCGATAATCGTCAAAAATGCGGCGATCATCTGCAAATCGATCTTGAAATCGCCCAACAGAAGCGCTTTTCCAATCGGCTTGTCCGCGATATACGTGCAAACGGTTACCGCGCCTAAGGTGATGCAGACATCGTGCACCAGCGCCGCAATCGCGGCAAAACCATAACGGGCCGTGCCGAAACGTATCCAGATATAGGCAATAATCACAATCAGCGACAGGATGATTGCGATGAGCGCCCGCGTCTTGGCCTGGGCCCCGATCGACGGATCGATTTGAGTAATGCGTGCAAGCGTCGTTTGCATCGAGCCTGCCCGCTTGATCCTGGTTGTTTCGTTATCGACAAATCGCCCCCACTGATCCTCATCAAGTTCACGAGACCCCGCCTCAGGATGAACGCTCACATAAACAAAACTCTGCACGACATCGTCGTCATCCAGTTCGGCAAGGTCGGCGCTCAGGATGTCGTAACCATACCACTCGATGTCCCCGGCATCGGCCTTGTACTTAATCTCTTGCAGCCTCTCCTTGATTTCGCCGGCAGTGGTTTCCTGGCCCAGGTCGACAAGTATCTTCACACCGCCCAGATAATCGGCCAGTTCCACCGTGTCGGCGGCAATCTTCTCCGCCGAAACAATGCTCACGCCAAGGTCCTCCCGCTTGCTGAGCAGCCCGTCGAATGCTTTACTGATGGCGTCGCTGACAACCTGGTTGACCACAGGCGCCGAAACCGTCGCCTGATCGACGAACGCAGTGGTCAGGACTTTCGATACCAGCGCCTTGTTCACCTGGCTGGTGGAAACGGCAAACGTCTTGTCATCCTGTTTTGACACCTCGAGATTATAGAGCCTGCCGCCGGCGGCATCCATTGCTTCCTGGATCGCCGCGGTCGCCGATTCGACATCCCACCCCGTCTCATTGAAGGTCACCGTCGCCGTAGTGGTATTGGTTGCAGTGGTTGTGATCTCGTACTCAGGATAGTAAGTTTTGTCCCCGTCTACGATCGGCTCGCCCACCGTATACACCTTGGCGACCCTGAGCGCATCGCTGCCTAACTCGGCGCCCCTGGCCCGAATCATCTCCTCAATAAGGCTCCGGGTATAATTAGCCGCTTGGGTTTCTTTCAGTGTAATCTGGGCGCTGGTGCCGCCTGTGAATTCGATGTCATACTTGCTGTTTTCGGACTCGTCCCGCGTGAAAAATACAAACATCCCCGCGGCGATGAGCAGAAGCGACAGGGTGAAGAAGCCCTTCCGCAGAGCCATCCAGTTGATATTCGGCTTGCGCAGCAGACGCAGCATCACGAGGCGATTGCGAAGGATGCGGGCGCCCAGAAGAAAGTCGAAAATAACGCGTGTTACAAACAACGCCGTAAACATACTCGATGCGATACCCAACATCAGCACGATGGCAAAGCCTTTGATCTCCTCCGAGGCGACCATGCGCAATATCAACGCCACGAAAAACGTTGTGATGTTGGCGTCGAAAATCGTGCGAAACGCCCGTTGATATCCGTTGGCGATCGCCGTACGCAGCGACGAACCGCGATCCTGCTCCTCGCGAATACGCTCAAAAATAAGCACATTGGCGTCCACGCTCATGCCGATAGTCAGGATCAGCCCCGCAATACCCGGCAGGGTGAATGTGGCTCGCAGCATCGCCATCATGCCCAACACAAAGAGGATGTTCATAAACAGCGCCACATCGGCAATCGATCCGGCAAGCAGGTAGTAAAAGATCATAAAGCCCGCCACCGCCGCAACACCATACAGCCCCGCCTTGATGCCCTTATCGCGGTTGTCCGCCCCGATCGTCGAGCCGATGCTCTTTTCCCAGATGGGCACATCCGAAAGCCTCGCCGGGAAGGAGCCGGCATTGAGCTTGTTGATCATATCTTCCTGCTCGGCCTGTGAAAATTCGCCCGAGATGGTGCCGCTGCCTCGAATGGCCTGCTGAATATTCGGCGCAGAAAATGCGGCGCCGTCAAGAAGAATACACAACGGCCTGCCGACGTTGTTTCTCGTAACGCTATGGAACATCGGACTTCCCGCGTCGTCAAGGGCAAAGGAAATCGCGCGGCGGCCTCTCTCGTCCGTGGTAGGCCCCGCCTTCCTCAACTTCCACGGTTTCGTGCGGTCTCGCAGCATACACTCGTTCTTCTGGTTACTCGCCAGGACATAGTACTTGTCGCCGAATTGCTCGATAATCGCCCCTTCCACCCCAAAATCGGCGATGTTTTCGATTTCCGCCCAGACGTACTTCGTATCGGAGGCGAGTTTCGGGCCTTTGCTCTTCAACTCTTCGCGACGCGCTTCAAGTTCGCTCTGGTTGCTCTTGTTGTCCCCTAACGTGGGGAGAATGCGGAATTCGAGGACACCTGCGCCCTTGAGCATTCGCTTCAAATCCTCCGGATCGTCCAGTCGACCTCCCACATCGCGATACACATTGTGCGCCTCGACCGCCGCGGCGATTTGGGCTGTCCGGTCGGGAAACTTCTTCTTGAGTTCGGCAATGAGCGCATCCCGCTTGGCAGCGTCTTCCACTTCCAGCACATCGGTTATCTGCCCCACCTCCAGGTTCAAATCCGCAAGTTTCGCCGCCGCCCGGTTCCATTGCGCGCGGAGACCTGTCTCCGGTTTGGCTAATTCGTTGGCTACCTCGGCCCAATCCTTGTACGCCGCAACATAGTCGGCGATCAGCTTGATCGATTGTGCGTTGTCGTCGGCCGGCGCAACGGCGTTCGGATCGCTCTGGTCCCTGGGCGGTTTGTTTCGCTCGACATGTCGCTTGATCGTATCGGCAAGGGTCTCGGCATCCATCTTCGACCAGCTCGCCGCCATCGCTTCCACGAAATCGCCTCGCAAGTCGGCTTCATCCATGCGAACCTTCAATGCGTCCCTGACGCCGTCCAGCTCATTGCGCCGGTCCCTGGCGGCCTTGAATGCGTCGTAAGCCGTCGCCACTTCGTCAAGAATCTTCCGGCGAGGCGAGTTCGGGTCCGGATCGGACGCATATTCGGCAAATACAGCACGACGCTGCTCCGGATCGAGATCAAGCGCGCGTTTGACCTTCCGGAGGTTTATGTTCATACCCTCCAGCACTTTCAGTGCGTCGTCGTAGTCTCTGCGTTTTTGCTTGGTGTCTTCTCTTGCCGCCGGCTGCTTGATCTCAATGCGTGTATCGCCCTGCGGCGTCATCACGATGTTGGCCACGTTCGTCGGGTCAACTCGTCTCAGCAAAAACGGGATCATCCGCTGGGCAAGGCCCTTCTGCTCGGCCCGCGTCAAATCCGATGTGTCAATATCATATATAAGGCTCCAGCCGCCGCCGATGTCAATGCCCGGCTTTAGCTTTAGATGCGGCGGATAAAGATTCCAGGCGGCCATGACCACCAGCAAGACAATCAGCAAAACCTTCCAGATCAGATTCCTGTTCATTGTTTGTTAGTCCTTAGTTCTTAGTTCTTAGTCTTTAGTTGGCGGGTCCCGGCCGGGCAACTCCGAACCACAAACTACCAACTCTATTTGTCCCTGTCCGACAAGACCGTTGCTATCGAGCCGGTCGTCACCTTGATCTTCGTATTGTTCGATTCGTCCACCTTCAGCGTAACCTCGTCGTCCCTGATGTCAATCACCGTCCCTAAAATCCCGCCGATCGTCCGGACACGATCG
>QNBS01000036.1 GCA_003644175.1 Planctomycetota bacterium
GCGATCTCGAGTACGCTCGCAGAGATGTCCGTGGCCAGGACTTTGATATTCCATCGGCCCTTGCCCTGGGTCGCTTCCAGCAGCGATATGGCTATCGAGTAAGGCTCTTCGCCGGAAGAGCAGCCGGCGCTCCATGCTCGTATCCTGAAGTTGCTTCTTTGCCGCTTTCGCTCCAGCAGGGCAGGCAGGAACCGGCTCTGTAAAAATTCAAAATGCTGAGATTCGCGGAAAAAACTCGTCAGATTCGTACTGAGCGAGTCGATGAGCAGGGAAAATTCTTTTCCGGTCTTATCACTCAGGACGTGGTTCATATATTGGGAAAATGTCCTGAAATTGCCGAGCCGCAGTCGCTTTGCCAGCCGGGCGCGAACCAATTCCTTCTTGCCGTCATGCAGATTGATTCCGCAGTGGTCGTACACCATATTGCTGATCTTGCGGAAGTCGCTTTCGCTTAATACGATGTTTTGCGCCGTCAAGGTTTCCATATATACACAACTCCGCCAAAAAGTTAACCCAGGGCCAGTTCCATCAGGCCGGGGATATCGAGAATCAAGCTGATTCTTCCGTCGCCCATAATGGCGCCGCCGGAAACGCCTTTCACCTTGCCTAAACCTTCGCCCAGATTCTTTATTACAACCTGCTGCTGAGCCAACAATTCGTCCACGAGCAGGCAACATCTGCCGCCGTCCTCTTCGACTACGACCAGCAGAGAGTCGGCGGGGTTTTCTGAAGTTGGGGCAACACCGAATAGTTTATAAAGACGCACCATGGGCAGGAGCCGGCCGCGAACGTTTACTATTTCACCGCGCTTTTGAACAGACGACAGTTGATTAACCTGAGGCTTGAATGTGCGTACTATCGTGTTTATCGGGATGATATAACGCTGGCGTCCCACCCGGACGACCTGACCGTCGATGATTGCCAATGTCAACGGCATACGAATTGTGAAGGTGGTTCCTTCGCCGCGCACCGAACTGATATCGACTTTGCCGCGAAGGGCTTCGATGTTCTTTTTAACAACATCCATTCCCACTCCCCGGCCGGAGACGCTTGTTATCTTCTTCGCGGTGGAAAGGCCTGCGTGGAAAATCAGCTTGAATATTTCCTCGTCGCTCAACTCCTGTCCGGCCTGGACAATACCGTTGGCAATCGCTTTTTCCAGGATACGTTCTTTATCAAGCCCCTTGCCGTCGTCTTTGATCTGAATAACAATGTTTCCGGCCTGATGAAAAGCGCGCAGTTCGATTCGTCCCGTCTTGTCCTTTCCTCTTTTTGCACGTTCCGGGGGAGATTCAACACCGTGATCGACGGAGTTGCGCACCATATGAACAAGTGGGTCGGCGATTTTGTCGACTATGCTCCGGTCGAGTTCGGTTTCCTCGCCGGCGGTAACGAAGTTTATCTTCTTGCCGGCCTTGTGCGAGAGGTCGCGAACCAGTCTGGCCATCTTCTGGAACACGCCGGCGATCGGAACCATACGCATCGACATCGACAATTCCTGCAGCTCGCGAATGATCTTGCCCTGGTGAGCGACCTTACGATTCAGCTCATGTTGGGACGCCAGCTTTGTGCCCGTCTCTTCAGCGACCATCAACTGAGCTATCACCAACTCTCCGGCCATATTCACCAGGTTGTCCAGGCGGGTGGTGCTGACTTTTATTTTCTCGTCGCTGGTATGGATCCTGGCTTTTACATTTGCCTGCGAAGCGGTGTACCTGCTTTTGGACTCATCTTCAGTTGCTAGGACTTCATCCAGCTTCTTGTCGTTTTCCTGCCCTTGCGGCGTGTCAAGAGAATCGGACAGGTCCTTGCCCTGCGCCGCCGAATCGAGTTTTGCCAGTAACTGCCGCAGGTGTTTCTGTGCGGCAACGGCCTTGCCGGCTTCCACCGACTCCTTCAGCCCGAAAATCATCTTTTTCAACATGTCGATTGATTCAAAGATGACATCGGTGTTGCCGCCGGTAAGGACTAACTGTCCTTTGCGGGCAAGATCAAGCAGGTTTTCCGCCGAATGCGCCAGCGAGCCGATCTCGGCGAGGTTTAAGAAGCCGGCCATGCCTTTAATGGTGTGAAACGCTCGAAAAATCTTGTTGAGCACCTCTTTGTCGTCCGGCATGGTCTCGAGTTCGAGCAATGCCGCTTCGGCCGATTCAATGTGTTCGGCCGATTCCGTGATAAAATCCAATACCAGGGGGACATCGTCCTCCGGAATCACAAAAGCCTGCTGCGGTTCGGCCGCAACATTATCGGGCGAATCCGTCTCTGCGACCTGCGAATCGGACGAGCCGGCCGGCTCGCCGATTTGCTCAATAAGGCCTTGCAGCACCGAGACGGCTTGCGATACCGATTCAATTGACTTGCCGGTGTCTTCTACTTCCTTTTGAAGCATTTTCTGCAGAAGTTCGGATGTCTCGGCAGTTGTGCCGTTAACCTGTTCGAGCAACTGAGACGGCCCGTCGCTTATCCCGGCCATCTTCTCATTGATCTCATCCATGATTGTCTGCAGTTTGTCAAGCTCCGACAAATCCGTGGGGCTGAGCATGTTTGCACTGCATGCAGCCTGCTCCATAAGATCCATAAGTTTGCTGTGGTTTTGCATACTGTTTCCTCACAGATATCAAGATGCCGTATCGCAACCGGCTGATATCAGTATAATTTTCGACATTTACAGGACAGTAATGTATTTCGGAAAGTACTTGATTTGATGCCGGATGTGATTGTCACTCCAACGGTAATATTTTAGCCGAGCGTGAGACCCGATTGTCATTCCCGCGAAAGCGGGAATCCAGAATAAGATGGCTTCCGCCGAAGGCGGTTTCCACACATGGCTAAAATGTTACCTCCAACGGCGGCCCCTGGGGGGTTTTGCCTGCGGTGGACATGCCTGAGTCGGTGCTGAGCAGCGCCGCGAAGATATCGAATACCGTTACCGAACCGACCACCTTGCCTTGCTGATCAACCACAGGCAGACATCGCACGCCGGATTGGCGCATGTTTTTCAGTATTTCGGCAAGTGTGATATCCGGTTTTATGGTTTGGACCGGCCTGGTCATTATCCATTTGATTCTGATTTGAAGCGTAGCATCGTCTATCGACCTGCGCCATTTGGCAAACATCGGCCTGAGATACACACTAAGCGCTGCGGTTACATCCGACCTCGACAAGATGCCCTCGAGCATGCCCTCGGCACCCACCATCATATAGCCGGCATCCGCCTGCTGCATTTTGTCCATCGCCTGCTGGACGCTGTCCTCCGCTTTGCCCCAGAGAACATCCTTTTGCATAATGTCTTTTGCGCACATTGCCAAAGATATCGAGGCCGATTCGCCGGGCAGATCCGCAGGCGACTGCGCCATTCTTTCTATGGTTTCGGAAACAGCGCCTGTGGCCGGCTTTGTCTCCTCAGCCGCCTCGGCTGTTTCGGCTTGTTCCGGTTCAACCGCATTATCGGAAGATGCCGTGTCGGCGTCGTCGGACTTTGTCTCACCGGCTGCTTCAGTTACCTGCTCTGTAGTATTTTCCTCTTGCTGAGCGGGTTCGGCGTCAACATCTTTGGCGGCCGTATCGGATTCTTCAGAATCGACTTTTTCAGCTTCTTCCTGACTTTCTTCGTCTGTGGCTGCTTCTGCATCCGGCGCAGGCGGCTCCTCGAAGATCGATTTTGGGAAAATAACACCGCAATTGAAGGGTGGGTAAGAACCGATAGTCATTTCATATGGGATGAAAAGGAATTCTTCGTCACCGGCCAGACCTATTTTCTCCTGCGGGTCGCCCCATGGGTTCCCGATAAACGTGCTGGTTTGTACGAAATGACCGTGACCGTCTAATCCCTCACGAAAAACCCTGTCCCAGGAGCCGACGAGAAGGTTCCCCGCCTCTCCAATGGCGTCCTCCATACCCTCGGCGTCTTTGGCTGAGCCATGTTTCGTGCTCTGAAGGATCCTTTGCTCAGGAAGCATGACTATGACACCGGCAAGTGTGAACAATCCCTTCTGGTCAAACATTATTTGAAAGACGCCGGCTAAAGCGCCTTCGGATTTAACGGAGTTGACTGCTACCAGCTTCTTGAATTTCTTATTGAGCCCTTTGGCTGTCTCGAAGCAGGATTCCTGCTGTTGGCATTGCATATCTATGCCGAACATGCCGGAAATATCTTCACAGAAGGTTTCAACCGCCTCTGTTGACAATTCTATTACCTGGGACTGGAGGTCTGTCAGGGATGTTGCCATTTGCCGTGCCCATTCTGAAAGTTAATTGGAATTCTCATGGTACAGTAGCGACAGTTCGGTTACGTATTCGTCTTCAATATTGATCTTTACTGTGGTTTTGTGCGAGCCTTCGCCCATATTGTTTTTGAGTTGGCGTCCACTCACCACAGAGGGAATCGAGACCTCCAGATTACCTGCGCTCTCGGCCAGGCGCTTCTTCACGCTGCCCATGACCATATTGCATATTTCGCCGATAGCATCGCAGACGTCCTCCTCGGCAATCTCTTCGCTTGTGTCGATTCCCAGCATATTCATTGCAATAGCCCGGGCGCAGGGTACGCTGCAGCAGAACGCCAGACACCCTTCGAGGGCGCCTTTGAAGGTTATTGTTCCCAGGAGAGCGCAGTCTTCTGCATTCTCGGCAGGTTCTGTGCATTCGGCCAGGTCCATAAAGACCATTGTCTCGAAAATTTCCTTGGCGCTTTCCAACAGCAACTCGTTAAGACATACCTGCTCAATCATCGCCGGTTCCTTACTTACTTAACATCTCGTACAATTATAAACGGACATTGGCCTTCCATTGCATGGCGCGCCGAGAAATAAGACCACACACTCTAATTCATGAATGGAGACAGTTTTTCCTGGAACTTTTCAGGCGTGAACGGCTTGGTTATGAAGCCGTTGGCGCCGTCGGCGATTACGCCGTCAATAAGCTCCTGTGAACTCTCCGTCGATACCATTATGATCTTGGTGTTCTCACAGTCGGACAATTTCCGAACCTCTTTGACCAGTTCAGTGCCGCTCATTTCCGGCATATTTACATCGCACAGCATGATATCCACAGGCCCTGCGCTCAATTTCTCCAACGCTTCGACGCCGTTTCCAGCTTCTTCGGTTGTCTCGAAATCCAGCCCGGACATCCTGATAGTACGCATCACGATCTTCCGCATCGTCGCCGAATCGTCCACAATCAAAAGTGATTTAGACATTTATACTACCTCCGCATCTTACAGTTTACAGTTACCGACACGCTAAATAAGAATACTTGTCTACTTCTTTTCTCGTCCAATCACCTCGGCACTTTAGCGTTTCATGAGGAATATACGTATTTTTTTGTTTTTCCCGCGAAAAGACCTCTTAAGTTTAACCTCCAACTCTCGAAAATTACTTGAGACGCAACTGATCGCTTTTAAACCTTCCGGCAATCTAATGAGGTTTAGAGTAATGACCGAGGGCACAGGACTTTTAGACGGACAAACCACCGCATCCGCCGCCGGAAAAGTGGGCGCACACAGGAGCCGTCCAAATCTCGACCGGGCAGCGCCCGCAACCGCAAAACCGCCCCAGGTGGACCGAATCCTCGAAGATACGCTCATCAGCGGTAAACTTGCCGACCCTTTGACCAAACGTGAAGCAGAGATTCTGGGATTGATTCTCGCCGGCAAAACCAATAAGAAAATCGCCCAAAAACTCTTTCGAAGCGAACGAACCATTGAATACCATCGCCATCGACTCATGAACAAAGTGGGCGCCAAAACCGCGGCCGATCTGGTCAAAAGAGCCATTACCATGGGGCTGGTCTGATGAGTCTTGATTGAACGCCGGCGATTTTAAGCCTCCAACATTATTGGACCTTTCTGCAATAACACAGCAAAACGCCGCCAACGCCGAAGAATCTGCAAGCGCCTCGGAAGAGCTAAGCGCTCAGGCCGAGCAGATGAATCAGATCGTTGGAGAACTGACGGCTCTTGTGGGCGGCTCGACTGGAAACGTCCAAACGCGCACCACCGCGACAACAACGCAGGCCAGGACAAGTTTGAACGTGTCCGACCAAACTTTCCACCAGATAGCGGCGAAACCGAACACTGCACCCGCCAGGCCGCAAAAGGCCGAAACGAAGGCCTCGCCCGAAAAGGCAATCCCGCTAAATGACAGCGAGGACCTCAGCGATTTTAACTCTTAACGCAATGCAATCTGCATTGATTACACCTTAACAGCAGGCGGGTAAGGATTTGACCTTACCCGCCTGTTTTTGCCGGCAGCAAACTTGTGCATTTCTTGTCCCTGCTAATCCGAACCCTGCATCGAAATCCGGTACTTTCCGAAATTACCTCACCGCCAAGATTCGACGAACTGAGAGAAAACAGGCTGAATTTTCAGGCTCAAACCGGACAAGCTCCAAAAGGCTCAAATAACGTAGGCTTGTTTGTTGACGCAAAGATTGACAGGAGACCGAATAATGCCAGGGAACAGAAATCTGATAATGCTGTCGACGGCCTTGGCATGTTTTGTTATTATGGCGTGGTTTTGTATCTCGATTCGAGGTGAGAGTTCCTATGAAATCCGGCCCAGGATTACCGTGCCGGCATACCGAACCGACGCAGCCCGCGCCATAGACGCTTACGAACGGGTGATGGAGCGCTTCATGAACCTGGCCGACAAAAACCTGGCCGACGTCGATAAGGAGGTCAAGGGCATTGCCCAGACGCTGCATTCGGTCGACCGCAAACTGAGCGAACTTTCCGGCAGAATGGCAAGAATCGAAAAGGCGCTCGGCATCGAACAACCCAAAAAGCCAATCAAGAAAACCCTCGATACCGAAAAACAAGCCCGCAATACTAAAAGCCTTTCGGAATCCGGCGGTTAGAGAACAGACAGACCTGATTCAACGAAAAATCCAGCGTCTCATCGCCCGCGCCCGTCGGCGCCGGCGCCAATGGTCTCTGCCCGGCCCCGCAGCCGGGCATCACAAAGAAGGTCTGATTCTCAGACAAACTGAATCGGTCCACCTTCATAAAGGTGCATTAACTGCAAGGTGTCCCTCTTTATCGTGATTAGCCCGCCGGCAATCACTTCTTTCGCGAATAGCTAAAATGTTGTAAAAAATTACTTGCATCCGCCCAAACATGTGCGATACTGGGCATGTTACAAAATAATCGCACTGAAGTTTTAAGGGACAGGAAGATGACGCAGAGGATTACGAGGGCGGCGGCTTACGGTTTGGCGGCTGTGGCGCATGTCGCAAAAAACGGCAAAGACGGCCCGGTCATGTCGACGGAGGTAGCCGAAACCTATGACTTTCCGCTTGCATTTTTGCTCAAGATCATGCAGCAAATGGTGATGGCCAATATCCTCATAAGCAAGCGAGGTCCCCACGGCGGCTTCTCGCTTGCAAGACCGGCGAAAGATATCAGCATGCTTGAAATAATCGAGGCTGCGGATGGGCCGTTCGTGCAGAGGATGGAAATAGCCGAAATTACCCATAAGGCCCCGTTCGCCAAGAGGATAGAGCAGGTCGGCAACGACGCGATCGAGAAGGCAAGAGACAAGTTCCAAAAGGCCAAACTCTCAAAGCTGATCGGCTAAACGAAAACAGGCCGCTGCAACTCGTCGGAGGCGCCCGACGCCTCAGCGGTCCTGCCGGAAGCCTGATATGTGGTCGTATACCCGGCAGTATTCGGTAAGGGCCGAGTTATATGCCTCGGCGTTCTGGCGCTGAGGCGTAACTGTCGTGTCCGGCGTGCGCTGCGCCGGCGCTTCGGCTGCAACGTCGGCGATCAGACCCACACCGCCGGCTACTCCGAGCAAGGCTGGTACGAAATGCGATACAAAGCCGCCGAAACCGCAAAAATCCTACTGCTCGAAGGAAAACTCCGAAACCAAAGCACCGAATAACCCGCACACGGCACACGGCCGACAAATTATATGCATATGCACTTGACAAATGCGGCCCGTTCTGGGATAAAAAGCAGTACCGGACCGTATCAACAGCAGGCAAAAGGAGTCGCGGTGCCCGAAATCCAGCCTAAGATAACCGAATCGATGAATCAGGAGGCTGATATGTCGAAGAAGAACCCGAAGGTCTCGCGCCGTTCATTCTTGAAAGGCACAGCCGCTCTGGCCGCGGCGCCGTATATTGTTCCGGCGTCCGTTTTCGGCCGGGACGGAAAGGTCCCCCCCAGCGAACGCATCGTAATGGGTGGCATTGGGATCGGCGGACGCGGTTCCTATGATCTAAGGTACATGCTGACCGATTCGGATGTGCAGTGGGTTGCTGTCTGTGATGTCCAGAAAAGTCGGCGCCAAGCGGCCAGGGACGTGGTCAATAAAAAGTACGGCAACAAAGATTGTGCTGCGTATATCGATATGCGTCGGTTTCTGGCCGAACGGACGGATGTGGATGCCGTCTTGATTGCCACCGGCGATCGCTGGCATGCCCTGGCTTCGATCCTGGCCATGCGGGCCGGCAAGGATGTCTATTGTGAAAAGCCCGCCTGTCTTACGATGGCCCAGGGGCAAGCGGTCGTGGAAACAGCACGCCGGTATGGCCGCATCTACCAGACCGGCGCCCAGCGCCTCAGCGAGCCGCATCATGTATTTGGCATAGAAATGGCCAGGTCTGGCCGCTTGGGTGAGATTCATACTGTTTACGCCGACTGTCGTTGGCGGGACGGGATGCGCCACGACTGGCTGGGCGCGCAACCGGAACCGCCCAGGGAAGAGGTGGACTGGGATATCTGGCTGGGGCCGTGTCCCTGGCGGCCTTACAACGCCAGCTATGTCAATGGTAGACAGTGGTATCACTTTTATGATTTCGCTACGGATTTGGCGATGTGGGGTGCGCACACGGTGGCCCAGGCTCTGGCCGGACTTGACTTGACGAACACATCCTTCATCGAATTTGAGTATGACGGTCCGGACAAGACGATGGTTACACGCTTATCCAACGGGGTGAAGTTGGTGCTGTTCCGGGTCAGCGGCTCGGTATGGGAACCCTGCAAGTTCTGGCATGGCGCTTGCGGTGAGCGGTTCGAGGGTCCCGAAGGATGGGTTTCCGCCGCCGACGGCTATTCAGCACCCGATGTTTCGACGCCTGCGTTGATGAGCGAATACAAGAAAGTGCTCGCCGACTATACGGCCCGCACCCAACGGCCCTTGAGCCACGTGCGGGATTTCTTTGACTGCATCCGGTCACGGCGCCCCACGGTGGCGAATCCGGAGGTCATGTATCGTTCCATGAGCATCTGCCTGGCTGCGGATATCTGCGAGCGATTAAAGCGAAACCTTAAATTCGATCTTCGAAAGGCTGAGTTTGCCGGCGATCCCGAAGCCAACCGGATGCGGTCTCGCGCGATGCGCGCCCCCTATACGATCTAAACGGCTATTTATTATTCTGTTTCCAGGGGGATATGCGGCTCTTGACAAACGCGCCCCGTTCTGCTATAAAAAGGTACTGCCGTATCTTATCGACGGCGGCAAAAGGAGGCGGGTGTCCGAAATCCCGCCTAAGATAACCGAATCGATGAATCAGGAGGCTGAAATGTCGAAGAAGAACCCAAAGGTCTCGCGCCGCGCATTCTTGAGAGGCACGGTCGCTCTGGCCGCTGTGCCGTACATTGTTCCGGCGTCCGTTTTCGGCCGGGACGGAAAGGTCCCTCCCAGCGAGCGTATCATAATGGGCGGGATAGGCATCGGGCGACGCGGCTCGCATGACCTGCGATGGATGCTGCCGGAAGCCGATGTCCAGTTCGTCGCCGCATGTGACCCGAACAAATCGCGCCGCGAGGCGGTCAAGAAGATCGTTGACACACACTACGGCAACACCGACTTCAAGCTCTACGCCGATACGCCTGAGTTCTTAGCCGAGCGAACCGATATTGACGCCGTGCTCAGCACCACCGGCGACAGGTGGCATGCACTCGCCGCGATCATGGCGATGCGGGCGGGCAAAGACGTCTATTCCGAAAAGCCCTCGTGCATGACGATAGCCGAAGGTCAGGCCGTCGTCGAAACGGCCAAACGCTATCGCAGGATATACCAGACCGGCACGCAGCGACTCAGCGAAGGCAACTTCATCTTCTGCAACGAAATGCTCCGCCTCGGTCGGCTCGGCAAGGTCCACACCGCACGCGCCCACATCGCCCCGTGGGACGCCGCCGAGATGAAGCACGACTGGCTGCCCGCTCAGCCTTTGCCCCCCAAGAGCGAGATGGACTGGGACGCATGGCTCGGACCGTGCCCGTGGCGACCGTACAACATAGCATACACACAGGGCAAATGGCGAGGCTATTACGACTTCCACACAAGCTGCATCGGCGAATGGGGAGCGCACACCTTCGCACAGGCGCAGGTCGCAATCGGCGCCGGCGACACCGCGGCGGTCGAATACAAATACGTAAACAACGAAAGCGGAGACGGCATGATCACCCGCTTTGCCAACGGAATCAACATGATCCTGGAGCGAGGCAACAAATGGTGGCGAGGCTCCTGCGGCGTCCGTTACGAAGGCGACGAAGGATGGGTCGCCGCCGCAGACGGCTATTCAGAGCCGGACGTCTCGTCGCCCGCCATGTTAGCCGACTTCCGCAAAATCGTCGGCGATTACATGGCGCGAACACAGCGACCCACCAGCCACGTCCGCGATTTCCTAAACTGCGTAAAATCGCGCCGCCAGACCGTGGCTAATGCCGTCGTCATGCACCGGACAATGACTACCGTGCACGCCGCCAACATCTGCATGTGGCTAAAACGAGACCTGAAATACGACCCGGTAAAAGAAGAGTTCATCAACGACGACGAAGCCAACCGGTTCCGTTCGCGTGCAATGCGCCAGCCGTGGATTATCTAAGTGAAGCCACCTAATCTAAAAGGAAAAAAGCCATGTATAAGTCAAGACTAAACATAATCCTGATTGCAATGTTATTGCTTGCCTGTTCGGCTCAGTCGTTCGCCCAAACCGTCGCCCCGGCCGGCAGCGAGCCCAAACTGATCGCCGTCCTCGAGTCGAAAGACGCTTCCTATAAGGAAAAGGCCGACGCCTGCCGCCAACTCGCTATAATCGCCACAAAAGACTCTGTCGGCGTGCTTGCGGGGCTGCTCGGCGACGAGAAACTCTCGCACATGGCGCGATACGCGATGGAGACAATTCCCGACGCATCCGTAGATATCGCTTTCGGCAAGGCCTTAGGCAAGCTAAAAGGTCCGCAACTGGTCGGCCTCATCGGCAGCATCGGCGTCCGCGGCAGATCCCGGGGCGTCTTCGGCAAGTTGATAGATATGTTAGACGACCCTGACCCCGACGTCGCTCAGGCCGCCGCAAGAGCGCTGGGAAAAATCCCCCGAAGAAGAAGCCGCTCGGCCATAGTCAAGGCTCTGACAGACGCCCTTGAAACTGCCCCGTCGGCCAACAAACCTGCAATATGCGAAGGCCTCTTCCGCTGTGCAGAGTCGATTGCCGCCCACGGACATGCCGACAAATCTGTCGAGATTTACGACCGGCTGCTCAAACTCGACGCCCCGCATCAGGTCCGTGCAGGCGCTCTCCGCGGCGCAATCCTTGCCCGCGGCGACGACGGCGGCAAGCTGCTTGGCGAGTATTTGCAAAGCGACGACTATACCATGTTCTCCGCCGCCGTCCAGACCGCGCAGGAAATGACCGATTCCGAAGTAACCAAAGTCCTCACCAACGCCCTCGATGGTCTCTCCGCCGACAACAAGATCCTCATATTCCAGACCTTGGGCAAACGCGGCGACTCTGCCGCATGCGCATCATTGGTCCGCCAGGCCAAAAGCGGCCCTAAACCGGTTCGCGTCGCCGCAATCGAAGCCTTAGCCGAAATCGGCGACGCCTCCGCCGTGGGTCCGCTGACGACACTGATGACGGATTCCGACGGCGATATAGCAAAGGCCGCTCAGGAAGC
>QNBS01000037.1 GCA_003644175.1 Planctomycetota bacterium
ACGACATCAAAAATGCGCGGCTCGTCGCCAATCCCGGCTGCTATCCTACCGGGGCGACGCTTGCGATTGCACCGCTCCTGAAGAAAGGCCTGATCGAGACCAGCGGGATTATCGTCAATTCCGTGACGGGCGTTTCAGGCGCCGGCAAGAACCCGTCGGCGGTGTTTCATTATCCGAATATAAATGAGAATATCCTGCCCTACGCTATCGGCTCGCACAGGCACATGCCGGAGATGGAGCAGATCGCATCGGCAGTCGCCCAGACGCAGGTAGATATCCTGTTCCAGCCGCATGTCGGACCGTTCGACCGGGGCATTCTCTCGACGGTGTACTGCGAGGCGAAGAAGGATCTGTCGCAGGATGAGCTCAATAAAATTTATAACACGTTCTATCATTCCGAGCCGTTCGTGCAGGTCTTAGACGGCCCGCCTGCCGTCAAGAACGTGGCGAAGAGCAATTACTGTCATGTCTATCCAACGGCGGCAAAGGGAAAGATCATCTGCTTCTCGGCGATAGATAACCTGGTCAAGGGAGCGTCGGGCCAGGCGATTCAGAACATGAATATCATATTCGGCCTGGACGAAACACTCGGTTTGAAATAATTGTTGAATATCGAATCCGTCGGGAGCGGATTCAATGGTTTGGGCAAGTACAAATGGATTGGGCTTATTTCGCAGTTTTTAGGTGTACAGGTACGCTTCACCGTAAAGCCAGATGCCAATTACTTTATTTTGACATTTTTTCTTTAGGGGTTTAGAATACAAAAGTCGTATAGATTCATACCCGAAACGGTAATATGCCGATATGCAGATATGAAACTGACAAGTAACGGCTGAAAATGGAACGAATAAACATACAACCGAAATTTTTCCTTTGGGCTCTTGAGCGAAGCGGCAAAACTGAATCTTCAATAAAGAGTAGGTTTCCGAAGATCGCGGATTGGTTATGTGGCAAAGCTGCCCCTACGCTGAAACAGTTGGAAAAATTTGCAGCTGCAACATACACACCTTTAGGTTATTTTTTCCTGAATGAACCGCCTGAGGACAAGTTGCCAATACCTGATTTCAGAACGGTCAACGGTCAACCTGAGCGTCCCAGCCCAAATTTATTGGACACAATTCAAACCATGCAATCCAGGCGTGAATGGATGCGGGAGTTTTTGGTTGAGGAAGGACAGGAACCGCTATCCTTCATTAAGAGCGCTACGTTACAAGCAGACCCTGTCAAAGTGGCAACGGAGATGCACACGATTCTCTCTCTCTCTAATGGCTGGGCTAACACAACTCGTACCTGGGCTGACGCTTTAAGGTTGTTGCGCAAGGCAATAGAAGACGCAGGTGTTATGATTGTCATTAATGGGGTAGTCGGCAATAACACGCATCGCCCTCTGGATGTGGCGGAATTTCGGGGGTTCGCTCTCGTTGATGAATATGCACCATTGATTTTCATTAATGGGTGTGATTCCAAATCTGCCCAGATGTTTACTGTTATCCATGAGTTAAGTCATTTATGGCTGGGCTTTGAAGGGGTATCCAATTTTGATGAATTGCAGCCCGTTGAGACAAATGTGGAAATACTCTGTAATCAGGTTGCAGCAGAGTTTCTTGTGCCTTCTGACGAGTTCAAAAAAGTTCTGGAAAGAAATCCCATAGGTAATGATGACGGAGTTTTTCAAAATATAGCGAGGAGGTTCAAGGTTAGTCCTCTTGTGGTTGGACGGCGAGCACTGGATATGAAGTATATCAGCAAGGAACGGTTTTTTGAGTTTTACAATAATTATGCCAAAGAGAGCAAAAAGCTTAAGCCCAAAAGAGATGGTGGAAATTTCTGGAATACTCAGATAGTTCGCATAGGAGAGCTTTTTGGCGGTGCCGTAGCTCAGGCAACTTTAGAAGGCAGGCTGCTTTATCGTGACGCATATCGACTCACAGGATTACATGGAAAGAGTTTTGATAAATATGTCGCACAACTTGGTTTTTAGGTTGTAAGTATGCCCGATGCCGTAAAATATATATTGGATGCAAATATATTCATAGAAGCCAAACGCAGATATTATGCGTTCGATTTGTGTCCCGGATTCTGGAAGGCCTTACTGTATCACAACAGCAAGGGTAATCTTGTGAGTATTGACCGTGTTAAAAAAGAACTTTTAGAAGGCAAAGATGATTTAGCGGACTGGAGCAAAAAAACACCTGATTTGTTTACCTCTACCGATAGTGCGTCAGTTATAAGTGCTTATAGAGCCATCAATCAGTGGGCACAAAATCAAGGTCGTTTCAGTGATACAGCGAAAAGTGAATTTGCCGATGATCCGGATGCATGGGTCATTGCTTATGCAAGAGCTAACAATGTGACTGTTGTTACCCATGAACGTTCTGCGAGAAGATCAAGAAAAATCAAGATCCCGGATGTGTGTGATAAGTTTAGTGTTCAATGCACAAACACCTTTGATATGCTTCAGAGATTAGGAGTAGTTTTTAATTGGAGCGTATCATAAGGGTTTCTTGTTCCTCCGATTTCAATACCTCCTGTTTTATGCCCTTTGGGATAGTAAATTCCCGCGAAGAGATGGAAAGTTTCAATCTGTGGCAGTTGTAATATCGAATGATAAAGTCTTGGTGATTATGTTTTGAAGGTTGCGAGTTGTCAGTTCGGGGTCGGCGGGGATGTTCGAGCCAATTGTGCGCGGATTTGTGAGTTTATGCGCAAGGCCAAAGATGGGCATGCCGACATTGTTCATTTTTCCGAATGTGCGCTGAGTGGTTATGCTGGTACGGATTTTGAGACGTTTGAGGGGTTTAACTGGCAGCTTCTGCACGCCGAAACGCAGAAGGTCATGGCGCTGGCGGCCGAGTTGAAGATATGGGTCGTATTGGGCAGTTCGCATCGTTTGACCGAGCCGAACAAGCCGCACAACAGTCTGTATCTTATCTCGCCGGACGGCAAGATCGTGGATCGCTATGACAAACGCTTCGGCACGCCGATCGATCTGGGCAATTACACGTCGGGCAACCGGTTTGTAAACTTCGAGCTGAAAGGAGTCAGGTGTTCGCTGCTGATCTGTTTTGACCTGCGATTTCCCGAGATTTACCGCGAGCTTTACAAACAGGGCGTCCAGTGCATCTTTCAATCGTTCTACAACGCACGCCGGCAGGGTCCAAGCATCCACAGCGACATCATGCGCCAGACCATGCAGTGCCGGGCGGCGACGAATTACATGTGGATCAGCATGACCAATTCCAGCGCGTGGTATTCGCCGTATCCATCCTGTTTCATCCGCCCGGACGGCAAGATAGTCGAGCAGTTGGGCCGGAACAAAGAAGGCATGATGATCAACACCGTCGATCTAAGTAAAAAGCTCTACGACCCGATGGCCGACTTCCGCCAAACAGCAATAGACGGCAGCCTGACCAACGCCGGCGGCGAAATCGACGACCCGCGATCAAAGGATACGACGAACCTTTAGCAGATAAATGCCGCAGGATCACCTTGGCCGGTAAAGGGAGTAAAATTATGAAGGCGAAAACAGGGCTTAAGATAGCGACGTGGATTGTGTCGATTGGGTTGGCTGTTGGTCTTTCTGCGCTGGCCTGCCTGCTGGTGATCGCGTTTGTGCCGAGTCCCGGAACGCCCATCGACCTCGTGCTGCTGCTGACGGTTTCGGTCGGACTGGGGGTTGCGGCGTTCGGGGTTGTGTGGTTTATTTATCGGTTGGTGAAGATTCACGTGTTTAAGACGGACAGCAAGGAGTAACCATAGCAAATGGAACGATTACGGCGGTGAAGCGTTTTCTTGCAGGAAACCGCCTTCGGCGGATACTAAGTTATTCTGGATTCCCGCCTGCGCGGGAATGACATTAATGCGCGGGAATGACATTAATGCGCACCAATGACATTAATATGCGACAATAGCGTTAATGCACTGGAATGACATTAGTACTCTGTCAAGATAGATTATGCCACTTGTCATTCCCGCGAAAGCGGGAATCCAGAAACGGAAACCGTGAAGCAATACTTCGTATACATTCTTGCAAGTAAAAGAAATGGGACACTCTACATTGGAGTAACCAACAATTTGAACAAAAGAGTATGGCAGCATAAGAGCGGGCTGGTCGATGGTTTCACCAAAAAATACAGTGTTGGCATGCTGGTCTATTACGAGCGATTTGGTAACATCGATAGCGCTATAGTGCGAGAAAAACGACTAAAAAAGTGGAACAGAAAGTGGAAGCTTGAACTGATCGAGAAGTTCAATCCCGAATGGAAGGATTTGTTTGAAGAGCGGGATTGGTAATCGATGCTTCTTTTTTAATTTGGATTGAGGCTTTGCCTCAGGCTATTTTATGCTGGATTCCCGCTTTCGCGGGAATGACAAGGGGGGCGGGTAACCGGGTTTCGCGGGAATGACAAGGGGGGCGCAAATGGATAATTGGAAGGTTTCTTAATATGGCAAACAGGACGATTACGGCGGCGAAGGGTTTTCTGGCGGCTGGTGTGGCTTGCGGGATCAAGCGTTCGGGCAAGCCGGATATGGCTGTGTTACACTGCCCGGCAGGCGCCACGGCGGCGGCGGTCTTTACCACCAATCGCATTGTCTCAGCGGCCGTAGAGGTGTGTCGCGAGCATGTCAAGCGGCCCAAGGTGTACGGTGTGGTGGTCAATTCCGGCAACGCCAACGCCTGCACCGGCAAGAAGGGGATCGCCGACGCCATCGGTATGTGCAAGACGACGGCGCAGCAGTTGAACGTCGCCGGCGGTGATATTCTGGTCGCATCGACCGGGATCATCGGCGAAACGCTGCCCATGAAAAAGATCACTGTCGGAATCGAAAAGGCGGCGGCAAAGTTGTCGGCAAGGGCCAGGGCAGGCGCAAGTTTCGCCAGGGCGATTATGACAACGGATACGCGGCCCAAGCAGGCCGTGCGCAAGGTGCGGATGTCGGGCAGGGAGATAACGATTGCCGGCGCCGTCAAGGGCGCAGGGATGATCGGGCCGAACATGGCGACGACAATATGCGTGATCACCACCGATGTCGCGATACGCAAGCGGCTTTTGCAGAAGGCGCTGCGGGATGCAATCGGCGGGTCGCTAAACAAGCTCACCGTCGACGGCCACCAGAGCACCAACGATACGGCGATGATATTGGCGTCCGGCGCCGCCGAGAACCCTCCGATTACAGGCCAGTGTCCGCGATACAGGAAATTGGCAAAAACCTTAGGCGATTTGTGCGAGGACCTCGTAATGCAGATGGCCCTGGATGCCGAAGGCGCTACACGGGTATTCAAGGTCGTCGTCAAGGGCGCCGCGAGCAAGGCCGACGCCGCCAAAGCCGCCCGTGCCGTCGCCGATTACGACCTCGTCAAATGCGCCGTCGGCGGCGGCGACCCCAACTGGGGCAGGATTATCTGTGCAGTGGGGTCATGCGGGGCGAAACTAAAACCCGAAAAGCTGAGTTGCAGGATAGGTGATATCAGTGTCTTTAGAAACGGCAAACCCGCAAAATTCGACGCCAGGAAGGCCGGCAAGGTCGTTTCCCGGCAATTTCACAGCATTACCGTCGATCTGGGGGCGGGCAAATTTACGGATTTCTGTTACGGATGCGATTTGAGCAAAGAATATGTGACAATTAACGCCGATTACCACACATAGCCGATAATACAATCGTATTGGCTGTTTGCACCATTGTGCTATTCGCCGGAAAACACTTGAAAAGAGAAGATTAGTCGTTACACTTTCCGGTCCCTGTTGGGCATCTTCTTCAAAACGTTTTAACTCTGTTTAAGTTGGAAAGGACAGGCAGTGAAAAAAATGTCTACATCCGGATGGCCGGTTGTCGTTTTACCGGTATTGGCTTTCGCGGCGACCGCAATGGCCGGCGACGGCGCTGAAAGCGGCGGCGGTGTTGCCGGCACATGGGCGCCGTTCGGGGCAGTGGCGGCGGCGGTGTTGGCTTTGGGCTTTGCCTGGTATTTCTACAGGAAAGTAATGGCGGCGCCCGAAGGCAATGAAACGATGATCGAGATCGCCCGTCACGTGCGCGAAGGCGCATACGCATATCTGTTCAGGCAGTACGGCGTGGTCTCGTTCGTATTCCTGATCCTGCTGATTATCTTCACGGTCTTAGCCTATATCGGGGTGCAGAATCCGTTTGTGCCGGTGGCGTTTCTTACCGGCGGTTTCTTCAGCGGCCTGTGCGGCTTTCTGGGGATGAAGACGGCGACGAATGCGTCGTCGCGTACGGCCCAGGGCGCAAGCGAAAGCCTTAACCGCGGCCTGCAGGTGGCGTTCCGTTCCGGCGCGGTCATGGGCCTGGTGGTTGTGGGCTTTGGCCTGCTGGATATCGCGCTGTGGTATCTCATTCTCGACAGGTTGATTTACACGACCAGTCACATGGCCGATGGCGTGAATTTCCTGGGGCTTCAGTTGGTGCCCGCAGGCATGGATGCGGGTCATAAGCTGGTTGAAATAACCACCACGATGATCACCTTCGGGATGGGTGCTTCGACACAGGCGCTGTTTGCCCGTGTCGGCGGCGGCATCTATACCAAGGCGGCCGACGTCGGCGCCGACCTCGTGGGTAAGGTCGAGGCCGGTATTCCCGAAGACGATCCGCGGAACCCGGCTACTATCGCCGACAACGTCGGTGATAACGTCGGCGACGTCGCCGGTATGGGCGCCGACCTCTACGAAAGCTATTGCGGTTCGATTCTTGCGACGGCGGCCCTTGGTGCGGCGTTATCGGCATCCGCCCTGGCGAAGAAAGGTATGGACCCGACGATGGCGGTGCTGGCGCCGATGATTGTCGCCGGTGTCGGCATTCTGCTGTCGATAATCGGCATATTCATGGTCAAATGCAAAGAAGGCGCCGGCCAGAAGAACCTGCTGGGCGCTCTGCTGTTCGGGACCCTGGGCAGTTCTGTCTTGATCCTGGCGGTTCTGGCGATCATGGCGGGATTCGGCATGATCACCTGGGGCATCTTCGGCTCGGTGGTCGCGGGTCTGGTTGCAGGTGTGGTCATCGGCCAGATAACCGAGTACTATACATCCGACGCCAATAAACCCGTCAGGGGCATTGCCGAACAGGCCGTCATGGGGCCGGCGACGACCATTATCGACGGATTTGCAACGGGTATGTATTCCACCGGCTTGTGCGTGGTGACCATTGTAATCGGCATTCTTTGTGCGTTTGCATTTGCCGGCGGTTTCGAAGAGCTTTCGATGGGCCTTTACGGCATCGGCTTTGCGGCCGTCGGAATGCTCTCGACCTTAGGCATTACATTAGCGACCGATGCATACGGCCCGATCGCAGACAACGCCGGCGGCAACGCCGAAATGAGCGGTCTCGGACCGGAAGTCAGGGAGCGCACAGACGCACTCGATTCCCTGGGCAATACGACCGCTGCTACGGGCAAGGGTTTTGCGATCGGCTCAGCTGCTCTGACGGCGATGGCTCTTCTGGCGGCCTACATCGAAGAAGTGCGAATCTGGATCGGAAGATTGGCGGACAAGGCGGCCGACGGCATATATACAGTGGGCGCCTTTGAGTTCACCGCCGAATCCGTAAAGACCGCATCGGTGATGGATTTTGTCAATGCTTATAATCTGACGATTATGAACCCCAAGCTGATCTGCGGGCTCTTCCTCGGCGCCATGATGGCGTTTGTGTTCTGTGCCATGACGATGAAGGCCGTCGGGCGGGCGGCAGGCGCCATGGTCAACGAGGTGCGCCGCCAGTTCAGGGAAATACCCGGAATCATGGAAGGAACCGGCAAGCCCGATTACGCCGAGTGTGTTTCCATTTCAACCAAAGGCGCTCAGAGGGAGATGATTCTGCCGTCGCTGTTGGCGATCTTCATGCCGGTTGCAACGGGGCTGTTTCTTGGCGTCGCAGGCGTGATGGGCCTGCTCGCCGGCGGTCTTACCGCCGGCTTCGTGCTGGCTATCACGCTGAACAACGCAGGCGGCGCATGGGACAACGCCAAGAAGTACATCGAAAAAGGCGCCCACGGCGGCAAAGGCTCCGACACCCACAAAGCCAGCGTAGTCGGCGATACCGTTGGCGATCCGTTCAAGGACACCTCCGGACCCAGCCTTAATATCCTCATCAAGCTAATGACGATGGTCAGCGTCGTATTCTCCGGTGTCATTGTCAAGTTTGGACCGACCATCGCCGGCTGGCTCCACATGGGCGAATAACCATTTCTTGACGAACCCGTCAAATCTTTGTAATATATCAGGGGTGGCCGGAAACGGCCGCCCCTGTTTTTGATGTGACGCCGGTAGTCCGCGTTGTGGTTTATATGTGGAAAGGGGTAACACTTTAGCCAAGTGTGAGATTTGCTTGTCATTCCCGCGAAAGCGGGAATCCAGTATAAAACAGCTTCCGCCGCAGAGCCTGCCCTGAGCGTAGCCGAACGGGCGGTTTCCTGCTTCTTGCACACGTGGCTAAAATATTACGGAAAGGGTAACTTGGCGGACAAGCGAGATGATGAAGGCAGAGAACTTGCCGTTGCCGCGGCAAAGATTGCGATTGAGCGAAACTGCACCGATATAACGGTTCTGGATTTGCGCGGTCTTAGCCCTGCGACAGACTACTTTGTAATCGCAACCGGTGCGAGCGACCGGCAGCGGCGGACCGTGATAGACGAAATCTGCGTGCACGCCAAAAAAACCGGCCACACGCGATTCGGACAGGCCGGCTACGAACAGGGCAGATGGATACTCGCCGATTTCGTCGACGTCGTAATCCACGTCTTCGACGACGAGTATCGCCGCTATTACGACCTGGAGATGCTCTGGGGAGACGCAAAGCGATTGACTATTGATTAATGATAATAACAGGAGTTAAATATGCCTGAGATTTGTAGATTTTACGGTATCATTATAGCCATGTTTTTTGATGACCACAATCCGCCTCATTTCCACGCAAGATATGGGTGTCTTAATGATACACGATGTTATCAAAGCTGAATACAAAGCAGACTACAAAATACAGTTGGTCTTTGATGACGGCAAGACCGGGCTTGTAGATTTCTCAAAGTTTATCGCAAAGGGGGGCGTTTTTAAAAAACTCGAAGATCACGAATTTTTCAAAAATTTCACCATAAACAAAGACCTTGGTGTGATTAGCTGGAACAATGAAATCGATATTGCACCGGAAACCCTCTATAGCGAAGCAACCAATACACCATTGCCGGAATGGATGACAGAGTAAACATCACAATGAAGCCCGTTATTGACATACTTGAAGAGAGAATCAGCCTAGCGTTGGCCGATGTCACAGGACTGGGTCCCCTGCCGGCGCTGGTCAAGCCCGCTACTGATGCGAAGTTCGGAGACTATCAGGCCAACGGCGTTATGGCCGCAGCTAAAAAACTCAAGACAAACCCCCGCGCACTTGCAGAAAAGCTCGTCGCCCAACTCAAACTGGACGATATCTGCATGCCGCCTGAGATCGCAGGACCGGGCTTCATCAATCTCAGACTCAAGACCGATTTTCTGACCGGCAATCTCCTGGAGATAAACGCCGATACAGCCCATCTCGGCATCAGCAGGACCGAAAACCCCAAAACGATAGTCGTCGATTTCTCCTGCCCCAATATCGCCAAGCAGATGCACGTCGGGCACCTGAGAAGCACAATCATCGGCGACAGCATCTGCAGAATATTGGACTTCCAGGGCCACAAAGTAATCCGCCAAAACCACATCGGAGACTGGGGCACGCAGTTCGGGATGCTCATCGCATACCTGAAGCAGGCCAACCCCGAGGTTATCGAGGACCCCGATTCGATACATATTGCCGATCTTGAGCAGTTCTACAAGAACGCCAAGGCCCGATGCGATGCCAATGAGGATTTTGCCGTCCTGTCGCGACAGGAAGTGGTGGCTCTTCACGCCGGAAACAAAGAAACGCTCAATGTATGGCGGCATATTGTAGACGAATCACGAAGCCACTACCAGCCAGTCTACGACATTCTTGACGTGAACCTGCACCAGGCCAATGAACGCGGCGAAAGCTTCTACGCCGACAGGCTCTCCGGCATCGTTGAGGAGTTGAAGCAAAAAGGTATTGCCGTGGAATCCGACGGCGCGACCTGTGTTTTTCCGGAAGGTTTTACCAACAAGCAAGGCGAGCCTCTGCCTTTTATTATCCAGAAATCCGACGGGGCGTTTCTTTACGCGACGACGGACCTGGCGGCGATCAAGTATCGGATCGATGAACTAAAGGCCGACAAGATCATTTATGTTACCGATGCGCGGCAGAAGCTGCATTTCGAGATGCTCTTTGCGACGGCGCGATTAGCCGGATGGGTGCACGCCGGCGTCGAACTGGTCCATGTTGCTTTCGGCACGGTGTTAGGCGAAAACAACAGGCCTCTCAAAACACGCTCCGGAGAAAACGTCAAACTCAAAGAGCTTCTCGATGAAGCGATTCAACGGGCTCGCGCCGTCGTTGAGGAAAAGAACCCGGAGCTTGCCGAGGCAAAGAAGGAGCGGATTGCAGAGGCCGTCGGTGTCGGCGCGGTCAAATACGCCGACTATTCCAACAATCGCACAAGCGATTATGTATTCAGCTTCGACAAGATGTTGGCCATGGACGGCAATACCGCTCCGTACATGCAGTACGCTTACGCCCGGGTCAAGTCGATCGAGCGCAAGGCGGCGAAGAAGGATGTGGATGTCGAAAGCGAACTGGCGGGCATCACAGATTTGAATCTGAGCGAGCCGGCGGAACTGGATCTGGCAAAGCACTTGATTCGTTACGGTGAAATCATCGAAAGCGCGTTTGCCGATTGTCGGCCGAACTATTTGACACAGTATTTATATGAACTGGCCCAGAAGTTCAGCGCCTTCTATAATGCCTGCCCCGTCCTGGCGGCCGACAAAGCAACTCGACCGACGCGCCTGCTGCTGTGCGACCTGACGGCCCGGACGATCAGGCACGGGCTGAGTGAACTGTTGGGTATCCGCGTGGTTGAGCAGATGTAGGATGCCGGCGGGCCAAAAGGAGATTGTTATGACGATTATCAATGAGACATTGGCGGTGTCGACGCAGCGACGCTGTGAGATGGTGGATATCACGCGGCAGGCGATATACTTCTGCGAATTCGACGGACCAGGAAACAGAAAAGTGGCTGTTCAAGTCCGCGGCTCGCAGGGGATTGCAACGTAAAAATGCGCATAAAAATGGCGAGGTGGTGGGTCCGTCTGGGGGGGAAAACGGGATCCCACGTTACCCTCGCCGAGGTTTATGATAAAGTCTTTTATAAGACCTTATATTCGATTCATATACTATATCGGACGGCTCATCGAAAGTCAATCAAAAAAAACGGAAAAAACGGAAAAAACTTGCGAAATCTGCAAATTATTTGCCTTTACAGGCCTCAACAGGCGTTTTTACGTGGACTTTGTTCTGTCGGGGACCCGTGAAAAATGAAAGTCGGACCTCAAGCAATAATCCTTGAGGAATGTGTTCCCCTGGCGTAATATGCTGCGGGGCTTGTAAGTTGGTTTTTATGGGAGTAATGAGCGTATGCCGGCGAGGAAAAAACCTGCTGTCAAAGAAAAGATCGAGGACAACGCCAGGAACGTCTACGATAAGATACTGAAGAGACAAAAGCCCACGATGAGTACGCCCATTCGGTCTCTGTCCAACGTGAAATATCACGCTAAGAAAGGCTACTTCGAGATGTTGGGCAAGGTCAAGAAGCGTACGCTGACGGTCGGCACCGTCAAGACGTTCGCCCAGACGCTGAAGATGATGGCGCTGTCCAGGGAGCTCATCGAGAAAGACGACATGGCGACGAAGAGGGAGGCCTACTACATCTCCAAAAACTGGGG
>QNBS01000038.1 GCA_003644175.1 Planctomycetota bacterium
GAACCTCGCGTGCTCACGCCCCCGGAGGAACCTCCTCCACTCCGACCGGAGGATCCTGTGCCCTGACCGGCCTCTGCTGTACGCCCGCCGGAATCGGCGGCGCCCTGACCGGAAGTTGCCGTGTCTTGCGTCTGCCGGGGAAGTCTCGGAAACGCCGCGAGAATCTTCCTGGCGACAAGACTGTCCTGGCGGCCCTGTTTTTCCTCTACGGTCGCAAGAACAATCTCCACCATTTGTGGAAGCCTGTTCTGTTCGGCGGGCCATTCGGGGACCCACTCTTCGCCGTCGAAGTACCTCAACTCAAAACCGGCAATATTTTCCGCAATCGCCGTGAGCACGCCGCCGGGCAATTCTTCTTCGGCTTCTGTTCCCACTACCGGATAGAGCCTTCTCATGAGGACGCTCTTGCCCTCGTCCTCGGCCAGATAATACTGCACCTCGTGAACATCCCCTTCCGGCTCACTGCGCCGGGCGTTTGCAATCGAGACAATCCGCATGGTAAGCGAGGTCATCATGTTTTCGTCGGTGTCGGCAAAAGCGCCCACAAACTTCATCGCGTTCGCCGATCCGTCGCGATAGACGTTGGCAAGATCGCTGCGGATCAATTCAACGGCGTATCTGAGTTCGTCGGCCGCGGCGATATTCGTATTCACCATCTCCCGTCCGGCTGTAACCGCACGCAGGGCGCCGACCGACACCAGTGCGATAAACGCCCCGATGACCGACGCCACCATCACTTCGAGAAGCGTAAAACCTTTTTTGACCGTCCTCGATTTCATCATTGACCCTGTGTTTGTTCGTTTGACCCTGCTTCTGTTTGTTCGGCAAGACCTTGTCCGTTGAACATTGTCGTAAGCGATATCTCGCGCAGTCGCGAGCCTTCGCCCCAGCCCACAATAATGTTTACGCTATAGAGATAATCGTTTTCCATGGGAGTTACCTGCACGTTCCAGTAATGGGTCGGCGCCCGGCCGCCTTCGCCCTCGAAGACGCCCGTCGTCCGGCCTGATTCGACAAACGCATCTATCCCCATGCAGTCTATCAAAGTAAGCTGCTTGTCCAGCAGGTCCCACGCCAATTCATTTTCGCGGTTAAGCTTCACCCCGCGAAAACTATTCGTGCTGATTGCGGAAATCGCCACCACACCGCCGCTTAGCAGCACGGCGGCTACAATCGTCTCAACCAGGCTAAAAGCCCTTCTGCCGGAATATGCCTTCGATATTCTCATCACTCCGCCATATCCAAATCCACTATCGCCACCGGCGTCTCATCGGCTTCGCCCAACCGCACCTGGGCCTTGCCCGTTGCGGCCGACACATACACTGTATAGTGATTCTTTCCGTCGCCAATCTGCACGGCGGCGGTATCGGCGGCGCCGTCGGGATAAAACACTATCGATTTCGATTCATCTTCGCTGCCGGTCTCGGCCTGTAAACTTGAAACAACCTTTATCTGCTCGAACGCCACTTCGCCGCCGAACTCCGTCGGCCTGGAATAGGCATCCGAAACCAGTTTCACCGCAGTTTCTTCTTCGCTCGTCAAATCGGCGCCGCCCATTGTCAGGCAGAAAGACCTGCTTTCGGCGTCCAACATGAGCCTGCAATATGTCTGCCTCTCGACGGCAAGCAATCTGGCGTACTTTGCCGCCAGGTACACTCCCTTGGCGGCCTTTTCGACGAGCATCTTCCTGTAAGTCCCGTAAGCCAGACCGCCGGTCGCCGAAGCCATTAAAGCAATCAGGACGACAACAGCAAGCAACTCTATAAGAGTAAAGCCCGTCGCTGAGCTTCCGGCCGACGGCCTGTCGGCAGGCCGGACAAAACAACTGTTAATCGTTTGTGATGTCGGCATTGTCGCCTTCGCCGCCCTCGACGCCGTCTGCGCCGTAGCTAATCAGTTCATATTCCTTATCACCCAATTCACCCGATCCTGCGAAGTACAGATACGGATTTCCCCACGGGTCAATGAGTTCGCTTTCTTTACAATACCTGCCGGCCCATTTGCCGTCCAGCTCGTCGGGCATTATAATAAGGGCCTCGAGCCCTTCGGCATCGGTGGGGAACCGGCCGCAGTGTACAAAAAACATTCCCAGCCCCTGCTCGATCAGGGCCATCTTGCTCCTGGCAATATCGTGCTTGGCCTTGCCCAGACCCTTGAAGATCTTCGGCGCCACAAATGCGGCAAGCAGGCCGATAATGACGACCACGGTCAAAAGCTCAATAAGCGTAAAACCTTTTCGCTTCCTTCTCATTTTGAATTCCTTTCTTTATCGCGTTTTGTCAAGTTGCCCCGCCGATAGACATTCCCATGATAGGCAAAAGCGTCGCTGCAATAATAAAACCGACCACCAGGGCGAGCAGCAGAATAAGAATCGCCGGAAAAACCGCCATAAACCGCGCGACAGCCTGGTCGGCTTCGTCATCAAAGGTATCTGCGGCATTTAGCAGGAGTTCGTCGAGCTTGCCTGTCTGCTCGCCGATGGAAACAATCTGAACCAGCAGCGGCGGAAACAGTCCCGACTCTGCAAGAGGCTCGGCGAGAGGCTCGCCCGCTTTCACACGCGACGTAACCTCATCAATCGCCCTGCCCAATACTTCGTTGCCCAATGTGTCCCGTACGACGGCGAGGGCATGAAGTATTGTTATGCCGCATTCGGTAAGCGCGCCCAAAGTTCGCGCGAATCTGCCCACCGCTATCGTCTTGAGGACGGGACCGAGCATGGGTATCCTCAATTTGAAACCATCCCACATCAGTCTGCCCCCTGCCGTCCGCTTGAACTTGACGAACGCAAACACTGCAAGACCAAGTACGATCGCCACGAGCCATCCATACGCCACAAGGAAGTCGCTTGTCGCCATCAGCATCCGTGTGGGCAAAGGCAACAGCGCCGTTGGCGCGCTCATTGACTCAACAATCTTAGGCAATACCCTGGTGAGTACGATTATCACAGAAACGAAACCCACCCCCAGAACGAACAGCGGATAAGCGGCGGCATTTTTCATGCTGGTCCTGATGCTTTCGTCTCTGGCGATCAGCCCGATAAGCTGTTTCATCGTCTTGTCGAGTATGCCTCCCGTCTCGCCGACCCGCACCATTGCCGAATACAGATTGCTGAATATCTCCGGTCGCTCGGCCATCGCGTCGGAAAGCGCTTTGCCCGAACTGACGTCGCCCGCCAGATGACCCAAAAGCTCCTTCACCGCCGGTTTGTGCTGCTGGGCTTCGATGATCTCGATGGCGTTGAGGATCGGAAGACCCGCCCGCAGCGCCGCGCCCAACTGCGTCGTCATCTGAAGAAGGTCCTTGCTGCTAACTCTTGATCGCCTGAAACGTATTGACCTGATCGAATCGAGGACGCCGGCGGCGCCGGCGCCGGCGCCGCCGCGTGAGGACTCGGACTCTTCGAACATCTCCGATGCAAACAACCCTTTGGCGACAAGCTCCGCCACGGCGCTTCGCTGATCTACGGCGTTTATCACGCCGCTGACCGCCTCGCCCGAACCGTTCACCGCATTGTATGTAAATTCCGCCACCTGACTTATTCTTCCATAACATACTCTTCATCTATGCCCTGAGTAACCCTGAGCACCTCCTCGGGCGTGGTTATTCCCTTGAGTATCTTTTCAATACCGTCGTGGCGCATGCACACGTGGTCCGCAGGCGCCGCTTTGAATATCTCTTCGGTCGTCGGTTTGGACGCGATCAATTTTCGAAGCGGCTCGGTTATCCTCAGCAGTTCAAATATGCCTGTCCTTCCCCGCATTCCGGTGTTGTTACACTCGTCGCAGCCTCTGCCGTGATAAAGTACGGTGTCCGGCGAGATCGTAACAGAGTTGTTCAAGCTCTCCAGCAGACTCTCACTCGGCTTATAAGGCTCCCTGCACGACGGACATATCTTCCTGACAAGTCTCTGGGCAAGCACTCCCTCCAGCGAACTTGCCAGCAGGAAAGGCTCCACCCCCATATCGGTCAAACGCGTCACCGCCCCGGGTGCGTCGTTGGTGTGTAAGGTCGAAAAGACAAGGTGGCCCGTAAGCGCAGAGCGCACGGCGATCTCGGCGGTTTCCTTGTCGCGAATCTCGCCGACCATGACAATATCCGGGTCCTGCCTGACGATGTGCCGCAATCCCATGCTGAATGTCAAACCACGTCGCGGGTTGACGGGCATCTGAATGATCCCGTCAAGCTGATACTCCACCGGGTCCTCGATAGTGATAATCTTCTGACTCGGCGTATAAATTTTATTGAGAGATGCATATAAAGTAGTCGTCTTGCCGCTTCCGGTCGGACCCGTAACGAGCACCACCCCGTGAGCCTTGTTCAGACACTGGTTGAACCCAACCAATGTATGTTCGTTCATTCCCAGTTTATCGAGGCTGATCAGCGCAGCGCTCCTGTCGAGGATTCTCATGGTAATCGACTCGCCGAAGACAGTGGGAACTGTGGAGACACGAATATCGACCCTGCCCTTCTTGCCGGCAAATTCGATGTGCCCGTCCTGCGGAATAAACCGCTCGGCGATGTTCATGTTGGCCATGATCTTGACACGCGAGATAATCGCCGCCTGCAGCTTCTTGGGCGAAGAGGACTTCTCGATGAGCATGCCGTCGATGCGGTACTTGATCTTGACTTCCTTCTCGAACGGCTCGATGTGAACGTCGCTTGCCCTCGCCTCGACCGCCTCCAACAGGACGAGATTGACGAGGTTGACCAGCGACGGCTCCCGCGCAAGCTCGTGCAGCCTGGCCGCGGTCAGTTCACCCGCTTCCAGGTCGCCGTTTTCCGGGAGCTTCGTTTCGTCCGGCGCAAGGTTCTCCAGCATCCGGGCGACGTTGCTGCCGTAGAACTTGAGAATCGCTCTCTCCATCTCGGCCGGGCTGCCGTACCGCCTGCGGATCGAGCATCCTGTAACAATCCGGACCTCTTCAATCGCCCGGGTCTCGAAAGGATCGGTCATCGCCAACATCAACTGCCCGTTTCGCCTTTCCATGGGCAGGATGCTGTACTTGCTGACTAATTCCGCCGGCACAAGATTTATCACGTCCGGCAGGATGGAAATGTCGTCCAGGTCGGCCGTTGCGATGCCCGCCTGATGAGCCAGCGTCTCATTGAGCTGTTTGCGGGTGATATATCCGCTGTCGAGCAGGATCCGGCCCAGTTTTTTGTTGGCTGTTTTCTGCTGCAACAAGGCACGTTCCAGGGCCGCATCGTCCAGATACGACCTTTCACAAAGCAATTCTCCCAGCATCTTCCTGTCCGACACTTTTCCCGTACCTTCCACCAAAAAATGAGGTTATGTAAAAACGACAATTATACACCAAAAACGGTTGCAAGTCAAGAAAAACCTCTCATTCTGCGCACCAAACGAGCCCCAAAACCCGTTATATGATATAGACGCCCCAAAAGCCTTTTTTGTTACAAGAAAATAAGATTTTGGGCTTTTTTTGCCGTTCTGAGCCGCATTAGCCTTCTTACCTTCCCTGGGATGTCAATAGAATGCCTTTTGGCGACAAGGATTGAGGGTTGCAGGGGCTGTCAGTGGGGTGCATTTGCGGGATTGATCGACTGGGCGACGGTGCCGATTGCATTGCACAGGCCCGGCGTAATCGCTGCGACTTTGGCTAATTCATCGGCGGTCAGTTCGTTGTCGACGGCGCGATAAATCAGAACAAAGCCATATACCCTGCCAAACCGGTTCAGCGGGATCCCTGCGGCGGAAATGTTGTTGAAGTCCTCTGGGTTCGGCGTCAGGCCCATCTCGAACATATCCTCAAGCCGGCATATCCGTCCACAGCGGCTTATGTTCTTGACAACCTGTGTGCTGAAGCAGCTTTCCAGGCTTGCCGCATCGATCCGGATGGGGTGACGGCCGTCGGTGATATGCAGTTGGAAACTGTCTCCGTCAAGGAGAAAGACGGCAACATTCGATTCGTCCACAGCCGAGCCGATCATCTTGCCGGCGGCATCCAGAAGTGAAGACAGATCATTGCAGCCCAGGATGGACTCGTAGAATGTTGCGCTGAACACCAGTGGTTTGAGTCGCTTGATGAAGTCTCCGTGCGCCGAAACCATATCGTTACACAGAATGTCTATTTTCTTCTCCTGGGCGTGCCTGCTCTTGTTCAATTCCCGGACAAGATTACACACCCTTTTGTATCTCGATTTATTCAAAAAAGCTCCCTCCAGAGCCGAATTCCTATAAAGGTTCTACTATTGTATCGGTCTGCATGTGTGCGCTCTTAAGCAGCTTTTCGCCGGATTCGTGCATCGTTTGCACCCGCAAATCCGGACTTGGCGGCATCAAACCGCAGACGAAGGTCCTGTATAATCAAATTCGAGCACCGGGAGAAATCGCCTTTGTGTTCCCGTTGAACTCATCAACCTGATTCTGCACCGAATCGATTTTCTCGGCTGCCGAATCCACCCGGTCCACAATGTACTTCTTCATCAGTTCATGCAGCTTTGTTCGCTCCACGGGCTTGGATACATACGCATCACAGCCGGCATCGAAACACTTTTTGTCGTCCCCTTTCATCGCGTTGGCGGTCAGCGCGATTATCGGTGTCTGTATACCCTTTTTCCTGATCGCCTCGGTGGCTTCATAGCCGTTCATTCCGGGCATCTGAATGTCCATCAAAATCAGATCGTGCCGTTGGCGACTCACTATCTCAAAGGCCTGACTCCCGTCATTTGCTATCGTTACCTCAAATCCCATCTTCTCCAACATAAGCTTGACCAGCACCTGGTTGGCCCTGTTGTCCTCGGCAACCAGCACCTTGCCGCTCATCGGCGGCGGCGTATCGTCTTTCTTCGGCTCGAAGCCTTCGTTGATATGTTCATACTTATCCATCGGCGGCGCCGAATCGACATCCACTCCGGCGGGTATCGTCAGTGAGAAAACCGACCCCTTCCCCACCTGGCTCTTGACAGTCAGGCTGCCGCCTAATAACCGGCTCAGTTGTCGCGTGATGGTCAGTCCCAAACCGGTCCCTCCGTATTTACGGGTCGTGCTTCCGTCGGCCTGGGTGAACGCTTCAAAAATAGCCTCCAGTTTGTCTTTTGATATGCCAATGCCCGTATCTTCCACGTCAAACCGAATCATCGCTCCGGTGTCGGCTTTTTCCATGGAAACATTGACATACACATATCCATGTTCGGTGAATTTGATGGCATTGCCCACAAGATTGATCAGGCACTGACGCAGCCGGGTCGGGTCCGTGCGAAGCTGTGAAGGAAGTGGGCCGCACTGCAGCACCCTGAAATCCAACTTCTTTTCATTGGCCAGCGGCCTCATCTGGGAATCGATATTCTCCAGCAGCGGCGCCATGTCGCACTCAATCATTTCCGTATCGAGTTTGCCCGCCTCGATCTTTGAAAAATCCAGTATGTCATTGATAAGCTGCAGAAGATCCCGGCTGCTGATCTGAATATTCCTGACATACATTTTTTGCTCGTCGGACAACTCTTCGTCGGCCAGAATATCGCTGAAACCCATGATAGAATTCATCGGTGTTCGGATTTCGTGGCTCATGTTCGCCAGAAACTCGCTCTTGGCCTGATTGGCGTCGACCGCCTTGCGGGCCATCAGGTTGGCCTTTTCGACCGCGTCCTTCAGCCGGTGGTTGGCCTGTTCGGCCGCGGACCGAGCATGTTCGGCGTCTTCCATCATGTTCAGCGACGCCGCCCGGACATTCTCGAGTTCATGAACCCGCCTTTCAAGTTCCGCTTCGGCAATAAGACGCTGGGCGACTTCTTTTTTCAGCCTTCGTTCGTTCTCCATCAGCGAAACGGCGGTTTTTTCCTGCTCGGCAATCTTCTCTGTTAATTCATCTCGTGCGGTGAGCAGCTTGTTTTCTATGCCTCCTAAAAAGTATGAGAAAAAGACAATCAGCACCGCTACGGTTGCACTGCCGCCGCTTGCTATGATAAACCATAACGTTCGCAGCGCCGCCGGCAGCAATCCCTGCCTGTCCCTGTCCAGCCACATGCGCTCCAACTGCTCATTGTCTTTGGCAATACCGGTCAATCCGCCAGGCAGCAGGGTCTCTTTGGCAAGTGTCAGTTCGAATACTTCTTTTGCGGTATCGAGAGTCCTTTCCGTATCTTTATCGAGATTGCGCTGCTGGAACCAGTGCGTAGTCGCGATTACCCCGACAAGAAACGCCACAAATGACACTGTCAGCGGTATGAGGATTCGTTTTCTGATTTGTTCTGTGTTGTTCATATCACCGATTCCACCATGAGGCTTGTCCTTCACGTCAATATCTCATGGAAACTGTCAAATCAACAAGTGTAAAAGCACGCCTTGATTGGCCATCACACACAGCCTGTACCCGTATATCGACGTAATCAGGATACCCCTTTCTCGCTAAATCAGCATTTACGCGATAAACCGCCCCCGACAAACCTCCCCTCTCACGGCGCACCTTATGCCCCCAACGACGGCTTCTATTATAGGACGGCCCAAAACCGACATGACACCGAAAATGACCACAACCTGCCTTCCCCGCCACTATCGGACTACTGCAAAGAAATGCAATACCAAAGGCCCCGTGGAAATGCTCATCGGGCGGCAGCGTTTTCGGCGCAGTATGTGTTTAGTCCAACATGGGTGAGAGCCTTTTGCGCAGCGCAGCGGAGCAAAGGGATGGTTGCTGTGCCGACGCATCACTTTTTCGGCAGAGTAACGGTAACGGTAGTGCTTTTGTCGACTTCACTGGTTATGGACAGTGCGCCCTTGTTCAGTTGCAGCAGGCGCAGGCTGTGGGCAAGCCCCATCCCCCGCTTCCTTCCCGCCGGTTTTGCCGAGAAGAAAGGCCGGCACGCCTTGGCAATCGTCTCTCCGTCCATGCCGCAGCCAAAATCGATTATCCTGAATGTAACCGCCCCCTCGCTCTGGGCGCAGGCGGCGTCGATACGCACCGGCCCGCTGCCGGCCTTGTAGGCGTCGAGACTGTTGGAAAGGATGTTGGCGATGGCTCGGGCAATCTGCCCGCGGTCAACATAGACCTCGCACGATTCGTCAATACCGGCGATTTCAACCTCCATCGCCGCCAGACCATGCGCCTTTGTCGTATCGGCGACGGCCTGGTCAATCAACGCCCGGAGCCCGACCTCCGCGGCCGACGGCTCAGCCGGGCGGGCGAAACTCATCAGGTCCACCACGACCTGCGATATCTCCCGGGTGCGCAACTGAATCTGCTTGAGCATCTGCTTCTTGTCGGCATCGGTCTCGGTATTCTGCAACAGTTGGGCTCGTCCCGAAATGACGCTCAGCGGATTGTTCAACTCATGCGCTGCGCCTGCCGCCATTTCGGCAATACCGGCAAGCGATTTCGCCTCGGTCAGTTCGTTGCGAGTTGTCTTGAGCCTGCCTAAGAGTTCGGCAAACCGTTCGGCAAGTCGGCTGTGCCGCAGATTCGTCAAAGTCAACTCGATCACACTGCCTGCAACCGATGCAACAGCGGCAAACAACTCCGGACGCCGGGCCGGGTCAAAAGGCGTTCGCGGCTCAAATATCAACACCGCCGACGTTTTGCCGCACGCAGGCAGGGGTAAAACCTTCGCCACGGACAGATCCATCTCAAAATCGGTCTGCTCAAAGACCCACCCCACATGGTCGGCTGCATTGACAATTACAAACTCCTTCTGCAGCACATCGCCTATCGCCGGCGTCCCGGAAGGCACATTGACCAGAACCGTATCCGTCCGTCCGGTCTTGTCCACCGTCGCCATCTCCACGAAAGCCTCGTTGGGGTCCTCGACGACATAAACGCATGCAGGACCGGTCTGGTAGTGCTTTTGCCACCTGGCGACAAGCTCGCAGGCAACATCGATCGCCGCCTCGTTACCCTTCACCGCGGGCAGAAAATCGCCGACAAACTCCATCTGCGCCGAAGCGACCATCTTCTGCGTATGGGATATCGACAGATCGGTATGCTCCTTAGCCAGTCTTGCGGCTGTCTCAGAAATCAGGCCGCAATACGCCGCCTGCCCGCCCGGCTGCTGCAGCCCCAATAACTGCGACCGCCGACCCACGGCTTCTTCGAGACCGCTGCGAATCATTTCAACCTGCTCACTCGGCAACGAAAGCGCCCGGCATATCGCCTCGGTCGATTCCGGAGTGTCGAAACTGCCCGAAAGCCCGATGTGGTTTTGTCTGGCAATGATGTCGGCAAGCTGCACCACCAGCGCCATCTTCGCCGTCGGCATATTCTCCGATATGATCTCGGCGTCGGTGTGATGCAGCCAGATCGCATAAGCAATCTCAACAGGAAGCGACCATTTTTCCGCAAGACGCTTGCCGATAATCGTATGATCCAGACCTAAATGTTTCTTCTCAACGGCATGTATCGGCGAAAGCTGCGCCTTTGCCTGTTCGACGATCCTGGAAAAGCTCTTGGGCATGATCTGGTCTATTGCGATCTTGCCGATATCGTGGAGCAGCCCCGCCGAAAAAGCCATCCGCCTCTCGCGAGCCGGAAGCGCAATCTCGCCGATCTGTTGGGCGCAGCACGCTACCGCCAGGGCATGCATCGCAAGCTCCCTGCGAGGCAGCGTCCGCCGGCTGTCGGGGTCAAAATCCGCGTCAAAGGCCTGAAAAACTTTTACCGAAAGCACTGCGTCGCGAATCATCGCCGCCGGCAGCTTTAGGGCCGCCTCGGAAACCGACGGCGCCTCATCCGTAAACGCCACCGCCTTGTCGTGCGCCAGCGCCAATATCCTGGCCGTCAGTGCCGGATCCGACTCGATGATTTCGTTGAGCGCAGCCGCATCGGCGCCATTGCCCGCCAACTGCCCCAGGTACATCACGGCCACTTCCGGCAACGTCGAAAGTGAACCCAGCCGTCTGATGATAAGCTCAACCTGACGCGCAACGGCGCTCTTGTCGGCCTGCTTTGCCATCACAAATCCCTCATACTCCTGTTATAACTGTAATGCTCGGGAAATCTTTTCCACCAGTTCCACAATGTCAAACGGCTTGCGTATGAACTCCTCTGCGCCGGCATCAAGCAAATCCTTGATCTCGCCGGCGTTGACCACCCCGCTTACGATAATGATCCGGATGTTCTGAAGCTGCCGATTGCGGCGGATCGCCCGGCAGACAATATTGCCGTTGATGTCCGGCAGCATGTAGTCCAATATCACCAAATCAGGACGAAACTGCTCGGTCATGATCCCGGCATCATAGCCGCTCGAAGCAGTCTTGATCTCGAATCGTCCGTCGCGAGAAAGCACATCCACCATCAGTTCCACGATCTCGTCGTCGTCATCGACAATCAGGATCTTTCGCTTGCCCGTCTCGACATTGTTCAGAGGCATATGGTTTTCCCTCATGAACTTGATGAGACTTTCGCGCGGTATGCGTCGAAACCTTGACCCTGGAATGCGGAACCCCTCCAGCCTGCCCGAATCGAAACAGCGAATGATCGTCTGCTGACTCACACTGCAGATTTCAGCCGCCTCACCCGTCGTCAACAAATCCTTTATCTTCTCCATCTTCGTTTCCTTACTTGAATGAGGACTAATTTAGGCCTCCCAGCTTATCCTGTCCACCCAATTTAACTATCGGATATGAGACTTGTCAAGGTTTAAATTTTAGATAAAAAAACCTGCTGCAAGTACTGCTACCGCCGTTTTTATCCGACTTACCACCGGGCCGCCGGACTTTTCTATACCGCTAATCACATACAC
>QNBS01000039.1 GCA_003644175.1 Planctomycetota bacterium
CCTGTTGCGGAAAGAAAAAATGGCCGCTGTCATCCCCGCGAAAGCGGGGATCCAGTGCGAATAGTCTGGATTCCCGCTTTCGCGGGAATGACAAATGTTGTTTCCGCAACAGAAACTAATTAACGGGATTTGAATTAGCCACAGAGTTCCCAGAGAACTCAGAGAAGAAAAGGAAAGAAATACATAAATCTCGGTGATCTCTGTGTCCTCTGTGGCAAAACGTTCCGCCAAAGGCGGTTAAGTTTATAATCAGCGAAATTAACACAATCAGCTAAATAGATATGGAGGTATGTCAATGCCAGTTCCAAGAGTAGCGGACACGTTCAAGGGTGCGGTCAGCCGGGTGACCATAGGCGCGACCGCCGAAGAAGGCGGCACGCGGACGACAACGGTCACGGTGGGCGGTGCGTCGAATGTGGTTTATGGGGGCGATCCGGGCAAGTTAGGCGAGAAACCGGTCATTGCCGTCGACGTGCCGGACAGCGCGCCGCAGGACTGGCCCGAGGCCCTTGCGGGGCAATACAAAGACGTATTCGACGATCCGGCGGCCTGGGCGAAGAAGGCGGCCGACGAGTACGGCGCCGACGTAATCTGCCTGAAGTTTGACGGGATCCATCCGGACAAGGGCGACCTGGACGCCGACCATGCCGTCAAGGTTACCAGGGATGTGCTTGCGGCAGTGGGTGTGCCGCTGATTCTGTGGGGCAGCGGCAATGACGCTAAGGACAATCAGGTCATGCCGAAGGTCTCAGAGGCCGCCAAAGGCCAAAACTGCCTGATCGGCACGGTCACCGAGGACAATTACAAATCGCTGACGGCGATAGCCCTGGCCGACTCGCACAAACTCATCACCGAAGCCCCTCTGGATATCAATATCGGCAAGCAGGTCAACATCCTCGTGTCGGACATGGGCTATCCCCTGGCCAACATCGTTACCTTCCAGAGCACCGGCGCCTTGGGTTACGGCATTGAGTACAGCTATTCCATCCAGGAGCGTCAACGTCTGGCGACCTTAGGCGGCGACAAGATGATGGCCATGCCGTCAATTGTCGACGTGGGCAACGAGGCGTGGCGGACCAGGGAAGCCAAATCGGATGCTCCCGACTGGGGCCCCGCCGAAGCGCGAGGCCCGATGTGGGAGGCGGCGACGGCAATCGTCCTGCTGCAGTCGGGCACCGATATCATTCGTCTGCGACATCCCAGGGCGGTTGCGACGGTGAAGAATTTTATCAAAGAGATGTGGTAGGCAGTTCGTAGTTTATAGTTCGTAGTTCGTAGTTTGTAGTTTGTGGTTCTTAGTTCTTAGTTGGCGTATATAGAATAAGGAGAGGTTTTTATGATAGCTATCGGCGAACGTATTAACGGAATGTTCACTGATGTAAAGCAGGCGATTGCGGAAAAGGACAAGGCGGTCATTCAGGATCTGGCGAAGCGACAGACCGAGTGCGGCGCTTCATACCTGGATGTAAATGTCGGCACGGCGGCGGCCGACCAGGAAGGGGCCATGGCGTGGCTGGTCGAGACGATTCAGGAAACGTGCAAGACGCCGTTGTGTCTTGACTCGCAGAAGCCGAATGTTATTGCCGCCGGTTTAAAGGCGGCCGACACCAGCATGGGTATTTTGCTGAACTCCAGCCCGCTGAATAAGAAAAACGACGCCGAGGTGCTCGACAAGTTCATCGAAATGGCGCAATCGGCCGGTCCGGAGGGTAAAATCATCGCACTGACAATGGACAAAAACGGTGTGCCGCAGGATGTCGACACGCGTGTCGCCATTGCCGCCGAGATCGTCGAAAAGGCGATGGGAGCGGGTTTCGAGATGCACCGCCTGTTCGTTGATCCGATTGTTCTGCCGGTAAAGGTTCCCGACGCCCAGCAGCAGCCGACCAATATCATCGCGGCTATCGGGCAGATCGTTTTACTGTCGGATCCACCGCCTCATATCGTTGTCGGGCTGTCCAATCTTTCGCAGGGCGCCGGCGAGCGAAGCCTGATCAACCGGACATTCCTGGTTATGGCGGCCTCGCACGGCCTGGACGCGGCGATCGTGGATGTGCTGGATGAGCAGCTTGTGGATGCAATGGCGACGGGGGAGATGCTCTTAAATAAGCAGCTCTATTCGGACAGCTACCTGAAGGCCTATAGAAATGCGTAACGATGCTGATACTATATCTTTAATACTACGAGGCAGAGAATTATGAAACTGGATCCGACTGTAATGGAAGACTGGCAAATTGCCGAAGCCGCCGAGGAGAATATGCGGTCGCTGGATGAACTGGCCAAGGAACTTGGGTTGAGTTACGGCGAGATGCTGCCGTACGGCAGCCGGCTTGCGAAACTGGATTACATCAAGATACTTGACAGGGTCAAGGATGTTCCACAGGGCAAGTATGTCGATGTGACGGCGATAACGCCCACACCTCTGGGTGAGGGCAAAACGACCACGGCGATCGGCCTTGTGCAGGGATTGGGCAAGATCAACAAGCGCGTATTGGGCGCGATTCGTCAGCCCAGCGCGGGCCCGACCTTCAATATCAAGGGTTCGGCGGCGGGCGGCGGGCTTGCTCAGTGCATTCCGCTTACACCGTTCTCGTTGGGATTAGCCGGCGACATTGACAATATCAACAATGCGCACAACCTGGCGATGGTTGCCCTGACGGCACGGATGCAGCACGAACGCAACTACGACGACGCTCGTCTTGCAAAGAGCAAACTGACGCGGATAGATATCGACCCTGATAATGTGCAGATGAAGTGGACGATGGATTTCTGTGCCCAGTCGCTGCGCAACATCACCATCGGCAAAGGCGGCAAGATGGACGGCTATGAGATGGAAAGCGGTTTCCAGATCACCGTCTCCAGTGAGGTGATGGCAATTTTGGCTGTAGCGAAGAATCTCAAGGACTTCCGCCAGCGGATGGCCAGGATTGTTGTCGCCTATGACAAGAAGGGCAATGAAGTTACAACAGCGGATCTTGAAGTTGACGGCGCGATGACGGCGTGGATGGTCAATGCCCTGAATCCGAACCTGATGCAGACAATCGAAGGCCAGCCGGTTCTCGTTCACGCCGGCCCGTTTGCCAATATCGCAATCGGCCAGAGCTCGATCATTGCCGACATGGTCGGCACGAGACTGACCGATTATCTGATTACCGAAAGCGGCTTCGGCGCCGACATCGGCTTTGAAAAGTTCTGGAACCTCAAGTGCCGCATGTCCGGTCTCGTTCCCGACGCGGTTGTTATCGTTGCGACGATCAGGGCGCTGAAGATGCACGGCGGCGGACCGGAGGTCAAGCCCGGAGCGCCTTTGAGCAAGGAATATGCAACGGAAAACCTCGGCCTGCTGGAAAAGGGCTGCGAAAACCTTATCGCCCATATCGAGACGGTCAAGAAGTCCGGCGTAACGCCTATCGTCTGCGTCAACAGTTTCTACACCGACACCAAGGCCGAGATCGAGATGGTCAAGAAAATCGCCGAGCAAAACGGCGCTATGGCGGCGCTTAGCAAACACTGGCTCAAGGGCGGCGAAGGCGCAATCGAGTTGGCTGAAACGGTTGTCGCCGCGTGCGAACAGAAAAGCACGTTCAAGTTCCTGTACGAACTCGAGACGCCTTTGCGAAAGAGAATCGAACTTATCGCCAAGGAAGTCTACGGCGCAGACGGCGTAACTTATACCGATGAGGCCCTGGAAAAGGCAAAGGCCCTGGAAGCCGATCCGGCGGCTAAGGAACTCGGCACGTGTATGGTCAAGACGCATCTGAGCCTGTCGCACGACCCGAATCTCAAGGGCAGACCCACCGGCTTCGAGTTGCCTATCCGCGACATCATGGTTTACAAAGGCGCCGGTTTCATCGTGCCTATCGCCGGCGCCATCAAGCTCATGCCCGGCACGGCGTCGAACCCGGCCTATCGGCGAATAGATGTGGATGTCGATACCGGCAAGGTTCGCGGGCTGTTTTAGGATAGTCATTAGTCTTTAGTCATTAGCGTTTAGTATATAGCATTTAGTATTGGATGGTTTCGGTCAATGCAGAAGAAGAGGCTCAGAGAGGCTTTACAGGACAAGTCGTCTTTCGATGTGACTGTCGAATTAGCCAGCGGTCCTGACTTTGATTTTTCGCCGGTGCAGAAGTTCCTTACGGGCTTTCGCAAGGACGAAGGCGCATCGGTTCCGAATGAGTTTAATCTTGTCGCAATAACGGCGACGGACAATTCAGGCGGAACACCTAACATAGAAACCTGCGACATGTACAGGCGGATGACGGACGCCGACCTTCTCGGTCATCTGGATTATATCCCACACATCAGCTGCAAGGACCGCAATGTCGATATGATCGCAAGCACCCTTGCCGCTTACAAAGCTGCGGGCATCGAGTCGATTCTGGTGATTACCGGCGACAAGTCGGTCAACAGCAAGAGTGTTTTCGAGCATGAGTCGGTTACGTTTCTGCAGATGATCAAGGAAATGAACGCCCAGGCTTATGCCAGGGCTTCCGCCGACGACCTTGACAGTGTTCACCAGTTTTGCGCGGGCGCTGCGGTTTCACCTTTCAAGTACACCGAAGCTTCACAGATGCAGCAGTACTACAAGATGGAAAAGAAGATCGCCTGCGGGGCGGAGTTTCTTGTAACGCAGTTGGGCTGGGACTGGAAGAAATCGCTCGAACTGTTTACGTATCTCAAAGAGAACAATATCGAGACCCCTGTTTTCGGCAATGTATTTTTTCTGAGCACACTGAACCCGGCCGCTCGCCTGATGAACAGTCTGAAGCTGACCGGGTGTTTTGTGAGCGACGAGTTCCTTGCAAAACTCAATTCGGAAACGATCGACGAGCAGCTTGACCGGGCGGCTCAGCAGGTTGCGATGTACAAATCGATGGGCGCCGCGGGTGTCGATATCGGCTCGGTGCACGATTACGATATGTTTATCCGGATACTCCAGCGTGCCGTCGAAATCGGCGATGACTGGCGGATGCACAAGGATAATCTCAGTTGGCCGCAAGAGGGAGGATTCTATCTTTACGACGACGGCGGGGTTCGCAGAAGGCTTTCCAGACCGCGAAAGACCCTGTCGCAGAGGCACTTCAATCTGGTGCATGACATTCTTCTTGACGAAGATTGCCGCGGCTTTAAGGTCTTCAGGGGCGTCATGGGCGCTCTCGGCGCAAGGAAGGGCAAAGGTTTTACCTACAGGTCGTTCGACGCGATCGAAAAGGCGTTTAAGTATCTGTTGTTTGAGTGCCAGGCGTGCGGCGATTGCTATCTGCCGGAGAACTTCGGGCTGTGCACGATCGGCAAATGCGAAAAAGGCCTTGCAAATGTTCCGTGCGGCGATGCGACGGTCGAGGGCTTTTGCGGGAACAACCTGGAGATGCAGTGTGTCGGCGAACTCGTCTACAGAGCGGCGGCGGCAACCGAGGGCGGTATTGAGAAATGGCGAAAGACAATATGCAAACCTCGCATGCATGAGCTCGAGCAGACGGCCTCGGTACTGAACCATCTGTTCGGGCTGGACCACAGCGCCAGGTGTTCCTTGAAATCTGTCGGCGAGTCGATCCATTCGCTGATACCGACAGTCGGTTCGATAATGAAGCAGTTGCACGAGAGGGGCCCTGACGCTTACGCCAAACACAGCAGGCAGTTGGAATATATCAAGGCGATGATTGAATTGCAGGCCGCCCGGGGCGCGGAATTTGTAGCCGTCAATGTCGACGCCTTCGCCAAAGAAGATGTCGAGGCGGCGAAAGAAATGATAGTCCAATACGCACGAATGGTCCGTAAGTGGGCCGGTTCCGTTGCGATTTGCATAGACAGCACATACAGCGGGATTCTGACCGCCGGGCTAAAGGAATGGTACAATACGAAAGCGAAGGTGTCCGCCCCTCTGCTGGCGTTGCCGTCTGCCGACGCGCTTGCGGCCGTGGGCGCACTGAAAAGAGAATATGATTTCGGAGTTGTTGTGGCTCTTGATTCGGATGGCGATTCTGTGGAAGGATTGCATTCTCAGGCCGGCGACATCTTCGACAGGGCGACAGGTGAATATGGTTTCAAGGCGGACGATGTTTATTTCGAAGTGAACGCAACGGCTGTTGCCAAAGATCTGGACGAGGCCGCGGGCGCGCCGGGCGGGATTTATGTATCGTTTGAAACGATGAAAAAGATAAAGAAAGACAAGCGGCTGAAAGGCTGTCATTGTGCGATGAGGCCCAGTCTTGTGGCGATGAAGCTGCCGAGAAGTATCGGTGTGCTTCGGGCTTATATCGCAAAGGCCATGGAATATGGTCTCGATACGGCGTTTGTGGATGTTTCGCGGCGATTCGGACATGTTGACGCCGATCCCGGTCTTGTTGAGTTGATTGACGCCTTTGCAAAAAAGAACGGCACGGCCAAGAATAAGGAAAAAGCACAGGCGATGCTGGATGAATTTTGCAGCAAGAACGCTAAAAAGAAAAAATAGTCTGTGCAGAATAATTTGTATTAGCCACAGAGAGCTCAGAGAAAAGAAATATATAAATCTCTGTGGCCTCTGTGCCCTCTGTGGCAATTATTTCCGCCAAAGGCGGTTAAATATAGTTAGTCGGGGAAATCGAATGAACAGGAGCTTGTCCGATATTACGTCGGTTGATTTGGCGCCTTTGGGAAGAATAATCGAGTCCCATGCGCCGGTCTCTTCAAATAGTTTGATCCCCATCCTTCAGCAAATTCAGGATGCGTACGGTTACCTGCCCAAAATCGTGTTAATGGAGATGGGCAAGCGGACCGGCATTGCCGCCAGTCAAATCTACGGTGTTGCAACGTTCTATGAGCAATTCTGTTTCGAACCCCGAGGTCGGCATACAATAAAATGCTGCCGCGGCACGGCATGCCACGTCAAGGGCGGGCCGGAGATTAGCGAGGAGATCGAACGGGCCATCGGGGTCGAAGCCGGCGGCACGACCGAAGATATGCGGTTTACGTTTGAAACTGTGGCGTGTTTGGGGACGTGCTTTCTGGCGCCTGTTATTATGGTTGATAATGATTACTACGGGCATTTGACCGCAAGCAGAATTGAAGAGATACTCGAAAGGTACACCTGACCGAAATGCCGGACAAAAAAATCACATCGATAAAAGATCTCGAGGCGTTGCAGCAGTCGCTCAGGGGCAAGGCTGAGAAGTTCAAAGCCAGAGTCCTGATATGCATGACCGGCTGCCGCGCCCTCGGTGCTGAGAGTGTCGCGACCGGATTCCGGGACAAGCTTGGCGCTCTGGGACTGAACAAAGACATCGCCGTCGTGGAGACCGGCTGTATCGGCATGTGTGCGATCGCGCCGGTCGTGTTGATAGAGCCGTGGGATTATCTGTATGGACATGTATCGCCCGATGATATCGATGAGATCATCGAGCAGACGCTGAAAAACGGCCGGTCCGTTGACCGCCTCACCGTCAAAAAGAACAAAAAGCCCGTTGCGAAAAAAAACGACGTGGACTTTTACCGAAAGCAGAAGCAGCTTGTTCTGGAAAACTGCGGACGAATCGATCCTCGGCGCATCGACGATGCCATCGAGCGGGGGGGCTATGCCGCGGCGATCAGAGCGCTTACCGAAAAGACTCCCGATGAGGTGGTTGAAGAAGTGATCGCCTCCGGTCTTCGAGGCCGCGGCGGTGCGGGGTTTCCCACGGGTGTCAAATGGAAGTTCGCCCGCCGGTCGCCCGGTGATGAAAAATACCTGATCTGTAACGCCGACGAGGGCGATCCGGGCGCGTTTATGGACAGGGCATTGCTGGAAGGCGATCCTCATCGTGTCATTGAGGGTATGATCATCGCCGCCTATGCCATCGGCGCGACGAAGGGATTTATCTATGTCCGCGCCGAGTATCCGATTGCCGTTGAACACATCGGTATTGCCCTGGACGAGGCGCGGACGCTCGGACTGCTCGGTGCGAACATTGCCGGCACATCGTTCGGCTTTGATATTGAGGTGCGCATGGGCGCAGGCGCCTTCGTATGTGGTGAAGAGACGGCCTTGATTGCTTCGATAGAAGGCGGTCGCGGTATGCCAAGACCTCGGCCGCCGTTTCCTGCTGTAAAAGGATACATGGGCAAGCCCACCAACATCAACAACGTTGAAACATTCGCGAACGTGCCGCCGATCATGCGAAGCGGTGCGGATGCATACGCGGCAATCGGCAGCGAAAAAAGCAAGGGCACCAAGATATTCGCCTTGGCCGGCAAGGTCAAGCACACCGGCCTGGTCGAAGTTCCCATGGGAACAACGCTGCGCCGGATCGTTTACGATATCGGCGGAGGCATCTCGAATGACAAGCCGTTCAAGGCTGCCCAATTAGGCGGGCCTTCCGGCGGGTGCATACCGGCGAAGTATCTTGATTGCCAAATCGACTATGACAGTGTCCGGCAGATCGGCGCTATCATGGGCTCCGGCGGGCTTATCGTCATGGACGAGGACACGTGCATGGTGGATATCGCCCGGTACTTCCTTGAATTCGTCCAGTCCGAGTCCTGCGGCAAGTGCACGCCGTGCAGAGTGGGCACGAAAAAGATGCTCGACATCCTGCGGTCCATCTGTGCCGGGCAGGCGACAATGGACGATCTGGCGACGCTTGAGCGGCTTGCCGAGGACATCAAGAAAGCCTCGCTTTGCGGTCTGGGGCAAACCGCCCCCAATCCGGTACTGAGCACGGTAAAGAATTTCCGGGACGAATATGTCGAGCATATCGAAGAAAAGAAGTGTCGTGCCGGCGTGTGTAAGAACCTGTTAGGTTATGAGATATTCGAAGTCTGCACCGGATGCGGGGCGTGTCGGCGGGTCTGCCCGGTTGACGCTATCACCGGTGAAAAGAAAAAGGTTCACGCCATCGATCAGGATAAGTGCATAAAATGCGGCCAGTGTTTTGCTGTCTGTAAATTCGAGGCGATTACGAGATAACAAACATGAGTGACACATTCAGCATTACAATAAACGGCAGGAAGGTTGCCGCGACAAGCGGCCGGACGATTCTTGAAGTGGCCCAGGCCAACGGTATCGACATCCCCAACCTCTGCCACGATCCGAGACTCGTGCCTTCCGGTTCGTGCCGCCTTTGTCTTGTCGAAATCGAAGGCCGGCGCGGCCCGGTGACCTCGTGCACGTTTGCGGTTGTACCCGATATGGTTGTTTCAACGAATACCGAGTTGATCAGGCGACTGCGAAAGACCATTCTGGAGCTTTTGTTCTATGAGCACTGGGGCACGTGTACAACCTGCGACGACAACGGCGAATGCAAACTCCAGCAGTATGCCTACGAATACCGCCTCGACGACAGTGTCTTCCAACTGCCCCTGATTCCGCCGCACGACAATTACACCACCGGCAATGAGGGCATCGAGTACGATCCGGGCAAGTGCATTCGCTGCGGGCGATGTATTCGCATCTGCCGGGAAGTCCAGATGGACAGCGCGCTGACCTTTAAGGGCAGGGCCGGCGACGTAGAAGTCTCGACAGCGTTCGATATGCCGTTAAATAAATCGACATGCGAATTGTGCGGCCAGTGCATCTCGACCTGTCCGACGGGGGCGCTTTATGAGCGCGCGGCCAGGGGCAAAAGTCAGTGCAAGGACCTTCAGCGAACAAGAACCACATGTGTTTATTGCGGTGTAGGCTGTCAAATTGACTTGAATATCAACGCAAGGACAAACGAAATCGTCCGTGTAACCAGTCCGACGGGGGTAATACCCAACAACGGCAACCTGTGTGTCAAGGGCCGGTTCGGAATGGACTTTGTCGGCAGCGACAAACGACTCAACGTCCCGCTGGTAAAGAAAAACGACAAGCTTGAAGAGGTCGGCTGGGACGAGGCGATCGATTATGTGGCCAAGCGGCTAAATGAGATCAAGGCAAAGTACGGCGCAGACAGCATCGCGGGGCTGTCGTCTGCCAAGTGCACCAATGAAGAGAACTACGTCTTTCAAAAGTTCATCCGCGCTGCTGTTGGCACGAACAATGTTGACCATTGTGCGCGTCTCTGCCACGCCTCGACCGTCGCCGGACTTGCACGGGCCTTCGGCAGCGGCGCGATGACCAATTCCATCGACGAGATCAGACGCGCCGAGTGCATCTTCGTCATCGGCTCCAACACAACCGAAGCTCATCCCGTGATCGGACTTAACGTAAAGGACGCCGTTATAAACAACGGCGCAAAACTCATCGTCGCCGACCCGCGAACTATCGACATCGTTCGTTTTGCCGAGCTCTACGTAGCCCAAAAGCCCGGCACGGATGTGGCGCTCATAAACGCAATGATGAACGTCATTATCAAAGAAGAGCTGCACGATAAAGACTTCATCGGCGAACGCACAGAGAACTTCGAAGCCCTCGACAAAGTGGTCAAAGACTTCACACCCGAAAAGGCTGAAAAGATTACGACGATTCCCGCCGATGATATTCGCCGTCTGGCGAGAATCTATGCGGGCGCATCGACGGCGAGCATCATCTACAGCATGGGCATTACCCAGCACACCACCGGAACCGACAATGTGCTCAGCCTCGCCAATCTCGCCATGCTTACCGGCAATGTGGGCAGGGAATCAACCGGTGTAAATCCCCTTCGCGGGCAGAACAACGTACAGGGCGCCTGCGACTTAGGTGCACTGCCGAACGTGTATCCGGGCTATCAATCGGTTGAAGACGCTGCGATCAATGAGAAATTCGAAAAGGCCTGGGGTGTGAAACTCTCCGACAAAAAGGGCCTCACCGTCGTCGAGATACTCCACGCCGTTGAGGAAGACAGAATTAAGGCGATTTACATCATGGGTGAAAACCCGGCTCTTTCGGATCCTAACCTGAACCGCACGCGCAAGGCGCTGGCCGATGTCGAATTCCTCGTCGTGCAGGATATATTCCTCTCCGAGACCGCCGAATACGCCGACGTCGTTTTGCCCACGGCCTGCTTTGCCGAAAAAGACGGTACGTTTACGAATACCGAGCGGCGAATCCAGCGTGTGCGAAAGGCGGTCGATGAGCCCGGCCGGGCGCGAATCGACTGGCGGATACTCTGCGAAGTGGCGACGAAAATGGGTTATCCCATGGCGTATGACGGCCCCGACAAGATCATGGAAGAAATAGCGGCCGTGTCGCCCATCTATGGCGGCATATACTACGACCGCATCGACGATATAGGCCTTTGCTGGCCGTGCCCGGACCGGGGCCATCCCGGCACAATGTACCTGCACAAGGATAAATTCAGCCGCGGCAAGGGCAAGTTCCACCCCGTCGAATTCAAGTCGCCCGTCGAGAGCGTAAGCGACGAATACCCGTATCTGCTTTCCACGGGCAGGCAACTGTATCAGTTCCATACCGGCACGATGACGCGCAAGTCATGCGTCATCAACCAAATCTCGCCGACCGGCTATGTGGAGATTCACACCGACGTCGCCGCCGGGCTTGGTGTCGCCGACGGCGACAATGTTGAGGTTCGCACACGGCGAGGCAAAGTGACAACGCAGGCAAAGGTAACCGACGATATCGAAGCCGGCTGGCTGTTTATGCCATTCCATTTCGCCGAAGGCCCGGCCAATATGCTGACCATAGACGCCCTTGACCCAATCGCAAAAATCCCGGAATACAAAGTCTGCGCCGCAACGGTCCAAAAGGCAGAATAGAGCTGCACGACACAGAAC
>QNBS01000040.1 GCA_003644175.1 Planctomycetota bacterium
ATACCGGAAAGACCGTTCGTAAAGCTCTTCGACGCCACCGAGACTGCCTGGTCCGAATGGGTGCCCGTGCCGAACGAAAACATCATCATCATGAATTTGCCGAACTTACGCGGCATGAAGAAATCGTTGCTGGTCTTGATCTTTCGCGCAGTATGGATACCGATCAGGGTGACAAGCAGGAAGTACATTCCCAATACAATCCAGTCCGCTGTGTGTAAACCCATATCTATTCTTCCTCCCTGGTCGCTTGTGGGTCCACGATTCCACTTTGATCTTTGATGAACGGGCCTCGAAGTTCTTCGACCGTCTCAAAGATAGCCGAGATATTCTCATCTGTGACTTGATCGTCCATATTAATGCAGCAGATACCGGTCAGGTAAGGATTACCCGAATCCCGAACCAGACGAACGATCGTCCTGTGGATATCGTCGTCGCTTTGATTAATAATCTCCACCGGGCTCAGGCGGAGATTCAGGAACGTATCGGGCAAGGCCTGCCGAAGGGTCTTTACGTCGCCGCCCCAGCCGACGTCCAGAAAGTCCAGATGCGGTAACCGGGCGAAGTACGCGGCAAATCGATGGGGATCCTTTCCGCAGAAGTGAATGCCGAAGGGCCGGTATCGCCTCGACCACTCCCGGTCAACAGGCAACAGCAGTTTTTCGTACTGCTCGGCGGAGATCATGGTCACAGAGCATTCTGAATGCAGAAAGACAGAAGGATTGAAATGACGGACCACCCGATTCACCGAAATGCTGGAAGTACCGGTCTCTTTCCGGATACCATCAACGAAGCGTTGGATGACTTGCGATAAGCCGATCAGATATTTGTAAGCACGATCCGGATTGTCAAGAACATCCATAAAAAACATCTGGCCGCGTAAATCAATCGCCAGGTTTAGCACCCCCCCCCAATTCACATCACCGACGAGGTAACCGTACTTTTCTCTAAGGCTCTCCCGTAAGGTACAGAACCGGCGAAACGCTTCACTCTGGAAGGCTGCATCCGGGTCGAGGGCGAGACTGTCCCGATCAGCGGGTATGACCTGCGGGGGGGCGCCTGCGCTGTAAAGAACCTGGCATCCTAACATTTCAGAAAGCAGGAAACCGGCCGCAAGATGAACAGCTCCGATCTGGGGAAGGTTCTTGTTGCGATCCGTTCCAGGGCCGTATCGGCCCCACCGGTCGTACAGGACCTGCTCCATTTGACGCTCCACCTCAACCCGTCGTGTGGGATGAAAGAAAAAATCCCGGTCAAAGCATATCCCCTCATGCTTATACCACCAGGAAAGGCTCAAAATTATATCTACCGGCAATGGTGTAACGTTTATAATCGGATTTCGCATGAGCCGGTTCATCTGGGATTTCCCATATAGCATTCTGCCGCTGAGCATCTTTTCTAATAGCTCTTATACATTTTATAAACGAAACAGTGTAAGGTTAAAATTCATCGGCAACTCAGCCTGACTGCGCTAGTTTTGGCTCACGTTGTATTCGAACGCATAATAACCGGGTTTCAGTTTTTTCTCGATATCCAGTTCCAGGTTTTTGAAAGTTCTGCCCTCCTGCAGGACAATTCCAGGGAAAGTTTTGCTGAACACAATCTCTCCGGAGGGAGTCTTGACGTCAATTTTCAGATCCACCTTCTTTTCATCGCCAAGATTCATTACGACGAGAGGCACCGCATCGGACGGGCCATACGCAAGATCGACGTTTTTACTGCAGGCCAAAACCGGCTGAAAAGCCATCTTGACTGCATAAAACCCAAGCTTGGCATGATCATAGTAATCAATAAGGGGCTTCTGGTACGTTGCGGTATTTCCCCCGCCCCTCAAGCAGCACCATGCCAAACCATCGTAATCGAGCCAGCGTTTTTTCTTATAAGCCTCAAATCCGCTAAGGGCCTGCCACGCCTGGCTCTCAAGCCACTGCTCCGTCGTAAGATAGTCGCCGATACTACCTTTATCGTAGCCCCATTCATAAGACATGACCTGGTATCCGGGCTTACCCTTCCGCATATCCCAGTTGGGTTGACCGGCGGTTTCCTCGCTTTCAAAGTCAAAGAAAGCTCTATGCCTGCTGTTTAAATAATCCACGCGAAAATTTCCCATACTCCAGTTCTGCTCGCTTTGAGACTTCTTCGCATCAGGCCATTTTCTAATTCTGCTCCAATCCTTTCCGTAGCCTGATATATACTCCATCGAACCTCGTGTAATTTTTTGTGCCGTCCATATTTGCGGGGTTTCATTAACTTTTCCTCTTCTACCTCTCATTCCGTCGTCGCTTATCAATTTACCCAATCGGCTCAAATTGGCCGTAGGACAAATCAGCCTTGTCTTATCCACCCGCCGGATCGCATCATAGACTTTTTGAAACCATTCCATGCCTTCTTCAAAATTCAGGAATTTAGGATGATTGCCCGGCTGCCACATCACAATGCTCGGATGATTTCTGACTTGTCTTACATATTTCGGCAAACCCTCAAAATCCAGTTGCCAGGGACTGGCCGTCCGCACCCATGAAGTCGTCGCCCACTGAAAAATGACCCCGAGCTGGTCGCCATACTCGGCATAACGCGGATCGTTAATAGACATCGAAGGCCCATGATGCTGGCTCATTCTGGCGGTATTACCGTTCATAGCCTTTATCTGCATCAGGTCTTTTGCTATATACTCTCCCGGTGCGCATCTCTGCCATTTAGCAAGCACCTCCAAAGGCGCCGGCATGCTAAACAGCAAAGCGCCGTTCATCATGGCCGGTTTTCCGTTGATCCGAAAAGTGCCGCCTTCCTGGCCGACCGTCCGAATCCCCGTAGTAATCACGTAGTCGTCGATAAGCTTGTTCTGCTTGTCGGATATCTCGACAGTCAGTTTATACAGATTGCATTTTTCAGGACTCCACAGCTCGGGGGTGTCGACTCTCAAAGGAACAGTTACCTTCGCCTCCTTGCCGTTTCTGATCATAATGTCCTGTTTAGCCGTGGCAACCGGCTTTGCACTTTCCTGCGGGAACCACTTGTAAAGTTTTAATTGCAGTTGCCCTTCGAATGCCTGAAGATTTTTGATCTCTCTCGCCGAAGAGTTTTTCGCTTCTTCTTTTTTGATCAGTACTTCTGCTTTTATCTCGGCGAGCTCTCCAATGCTTTCCGTGATCGCAAACACATCATTAACATGCACATCGCTTGTGCAGTCCAGATGCATTCTCCCGGCAAACCAACCGATGTATTCATCCGATGAAGTGTGTCGCATCGTTTCTTTGGCTTTGTAGGGGTCCACTTTTACAGCGATAAGGTTTTCCCTGCCGAAATCGATATACCGCGTGATGTCCAGTGAGATCGGATGCCTGTTATGGGCGATGTAAACCGGTTTTTCATTGATCCATATTTCGCCGGACGGATCGAGGCATTCGGCATTCAGCTCCACCCTTTTCGATGTCGGTATAACAACGATTTTCCGCAGGTATAGTGCTTCTTCCTTATATCTTTCTCCTCCGTGTGCATAAGGCGGATCGACCGTATCCCATCCGCTGTCGTCGTAGTCGGCTTTTGTCCAGCCGTTAATGTCGCCGGCTATCTCGAAATCGTCGTCGATGAAGGTGTCTATCAAAAAAGGAATGTCTCGTGAATGCAAAGCTTTAGTGCCGTCTGTGTAGTCTTTTGCGAAACCAACGCCCCAAATATCATCTATCCGGAGATTCGAGCCGGTAGTTATTTCGAAGCTCGATATCTCCCGTGTTTCTTTTTCAAATCGTACAAAGTCTTTTTCGAGTTTATCGTTTACATAAACATTGTATCTTTGATTGGCCGTGTCCAGTTCAACTTTGATTTCCGTCCAGCCGGGCGGTAATTTGATATTTTCAGAGTCAATAATTGCCGCACTTGCGATATTGAATCTGAAGACAGAATCCGGCTCGATCAATACCCGCCACGCCAGGCTCATCCGCCAATCCTGTTTTTTGAATTTCAGGACTATCCTTTCGTCAGGTCCAACAGCAAGAGTTCCGTTTTCAACGGATGCCCCGGGAAGGCTGTTATAATAACCGATTCTGTTTTGAGTTGCCGCTTTTTTGCCGGTTGTGTAACCGTAAGCCTTCCAATCGTTCAGGAGCAGCCTTTTGCGAACGGACGGCAAAGGCTGAGGCTTGATCGTCTTCAATCTCTCTATGGCCTGCTCGAGGCTTACAACCTTTTTATCCATACCGGGATCGTTAAAATACCGCTTTGCGTATTCGGCATAGGTCTTAAGATATTCAAGCCGCTGGGGGTCATCAAAGATTGTTTGAGGCCCCTTAAAATCACTCACCCCGTCAGCCTTAACGTCGCTGCTTACATACCGAAGCTCAAAACACCTCGAAATAGTCTCTGCAAACATACAATTCGTACTAACAAGAAATATCGCTAATGCTGTCAAATTCTTCATTTTCTTCCTTTGAAACCACTTTTCACATTTTTATTCACGTGCCATATTCTGCTTTCATGAACGCCGGGGGGTACAAAAATTAACTTTCCATAAACTCTTTTCTAATATAGACTGGGATTTCCCATATAACATTCTGCCGCTGAGCATCTTTTCCAATAGAATATCAAATCTGCCTCGAAAACTCAAGAATTCAAACCACCTTCTCGTGCAGATTTTCGACAAAGTGCCTTTGGAAGGAATTAGCCATCGGGGAAGTTCAGATAGGATTTTTTGCCACAGCCTGCTGCGACGGCAATGATCGCAACACAAATCGCAATACTGTATAGGGTGTCTCGCATAACAAGCCGGCCTTCACAGGATAAAAACCATAGTTGCATAAAAATGGGCTATTATACTTAAATTCACCTATTCTTTGTATTCCCTGAATGAATCTGCAAGAGACTTAAATGTTTTGGGATTATATTTCTTAAAGCTTTCATCATCTACAAAAATGTAATCATAACTGATAACTGATTGCGCCTTGTTAATATCAATACACCACTGCCTCAATCTTTCCATTTTCAAAGGCACATCAAGATCTTCCAGGCCCTTGGTTTCAATAACAAACACCTCTGTTTCTGACTTCCTGACAATAAAATCAGGGTAGTAATTGGAGATATTACCATCGGCATTGACATAATCAATCTTAAAACCTACGGCAAAATAATTTTTCACATAGGAAATAATGTCATCACATTTTTCGAGAAAAGCTGCAAATTCTAATTCCAGATGGCTGTCGCCAATCATTTTGTTGAAAACACTTTTCTTCGGTATAATATATGCCTGCTCTTTAGCTACGAACGGGCGTGTTTTTCTAAGCTTTATATAATCCCTGATTTCTGCGTCGCCCTTATCCTTCACGGTTAAAGCATTGATCTGTTTTTTGAACGTGTCCACTAAAGTCTTATTGGCTTGGAGTTCGGACAGGTTCCGCAGGGTATTCAAACTGTCAAGGTCCACCGGTTTATCAAACAACTCATCTCTGATAAATGTTTTTACCTTCCCATACAGCACATCATAGCCGCTAATCAGCCTTAAATCCTTCATGATAACCTGAGTAAAGTAACCAATCACCGAGCGATAATCTGTCACACCGGTTGAATCCAGCATGGTCGTATGACTGATCTGGCCTGTGGTGATATCTCTGAAAACAATCTCTCGCTGCTGATCTTCGCTGAACTGAAGATATAAAACCTTTTGATGGCCGAATCGCCCGACATCCAGACTGTCGAGGTTTTTATACTCCCGATAGAGGCGTGGTGTTAAGACCGGGATCTGAATATCAAGCTTTTCGATATCCTTGTCGCTGTTTTCATTATCAACTTCAACGATGATTGGTGTTTTAGGTTGGGTCCCCTCACCCATTGCCTTACGCTCCAGTTCAACGCCTTCGGACTGGATCGACTCGACAAAGTCCATAAAAGCGTCGGTTCCTACGACACTGACATATTCGGCGGCATCGTGGCCGGGATACATCTTGCGCAAGCCACGACCCAAAGTCTGTTCGGGTAGAATATTGCTCTTGGCAGAATAAGCTCTAAGGCCCACGATAGTGGTAACGTTTCTGACATCCCAGCCCTCTTTCAACATCATCACCGACACGATGGCCTTATAAGGACTATCCCAGCCGTCAATTGCATTTGCTTGCGTGCGCAGCTTTCTCAGTTCCTCCTCTTTCTTGCCGCTTACTGACTCGCTAATCTCGCCGTTGTTTTTGGTATGAATCACCAGTACAGCATCTTTAAGTTCGGGGTAAGTAGTTTCCAGATATGCCGCCACGTCGTCGCAGTTTTTGGTGTCATCGGTCATCACAAACATAATGGCTTTTTTGTTCAGCTTTTCGTGTTCCGCATAGGCCTTGCGCCATTCTTCGATACCCAGATTGAGATAATCAGCATATTTCTCCGTAAATTTGGAGCTTTGCCGTTCCGATAGTTTTGTTCGGCTCGCCTCGTCCGGCAGCACCGGATGCTTGACCACATTCTGCGATATGGCTTCCACCAGCGGGTAATCGCAAACCGTCTGCACAAAGATTGCCCCGTTGTTATGCTTGGGTGTAGCGGTTACATCCACCTGCAGGGATAGAAACTTATCCTTATGCTTGAGCCGGTTATGAATATCCTCTATCGATTTGAACCACGCCATTCTCGGGTCGTGAATATGATGCGCTTCATCGTTGAGTATCACCAGTTCATCGATGTCGCGAACGATATCACCCAGATCGACCTTGGAATCGGTGGTCGCGCCCGTGGGACGCTTTCCCAGATAATAATCCATCGTATCTTCATCATCTGCCGACGGTACAATATCATTGCCGCTATAGACACGATGGATATTCGTCAAAAAGATATTGCCTGTCTTGCGCGTGATATTGACCTGGTCCTGAATATGCAGGGTCAATTGAAAATCATCGCGCCAGTTGCGACCGTCAAAGCCGTTATCCGGCAGCACCGGGTCTTCAAAGAAAATACGCAAGCCGTCAAAGTCGGCCCTGATCCTATCCAGCACAATAATATTGGGCGTGATTACCAGAAAGTTGCGTGCCAGTTCAGAATCGACCTCATAGATTTTATGAAAATAGCACCATGTCAGAATCAAGCTCAGCACCTTGGTTTTCCCCGAACCGGTCGCCATCTTGATAACAAAGCGTTTCCACGACTCATCGAACATCACTGCCGACACCGCACCGGAAGAGTCATAGCGCAACAGGTCGTATTTATCCTTGACTTTCACCGCATCGTACAGATAGACAACCGTTTCCACCGCTTCGCGCTGGGCGTAGTAATATTCAAATTTTTCCATCGTGCCGTCGGCTTTGGGCAGTAGATGTTCGGTATTAAACCAGAAGTTCAACAGGGATATACTGGTATCGCCGGCCCCTGTATAATTGTCATCCCGCCAGTCTTTAACTTTGCGGCGCAATTGATGCACCAGAGGCGGCAGCAGCTTTTCATAGCTGGATTCCCGCATTGCCTCATCGGCTGGAAACCAGCGAATATCCGGGTCGAGGATTGCATGGGGGGACTCGGGAAAATCTTTGTGTAACGCCATTATGTGCGCCCTTCAAGTTTTTTAACTCCATAATCGTCGGTAAGGAGTTTCATCTGCCCAATAGCGATAATGTTCAATTTTATCAGCCGCTCTTTCTGGGACAGATCTTCATTAATAAAAAGGGCGTTGAGATTTTCCAGATTGGACAGACAGATCAGTTGGGAGACATTGGCGTAATCCCTGATATTGCCCTTTTTGCCGCGGTTGCTCTGTCGCCATTGTTTCGCTGTTTTGCCGAACAGGGCCATATTCAGCACATCCGCTTCATTGGCATAGACATGGTTGATCTGTTGCGGGGTCAGTTCCGGGGGGATCAGGTTCTGTTTGATCGCGTCGGTGTGGATGCGGTAGTTGATCTTCGCCAGATTGCGTTTGATGTCCCAGCCGAGTTGCTTTTGCTCCGACTCCTTGAGACGCTGAAATTCCTTGATGAGATAGAGCTTGAACTCAACCGATATCCACGAGGCAAACTCGAAAGCGACATCCTTGTGAGCGTAGGTGCCGCCGTAGCGGCCGGCTTTGGAATGAATACCGATGGCGCCGGTTTTTTCAATCCACTGCTTGGGTGTCAGGGTGAAACTGTTCAGCCCTGCCAGTTTTCTAAACCCGTCGAATTCGACGGGTTTAAAATCCGGATTGTTCAACTGCTCCCATATCCCCAGAAACTCGAGGGTATTTCGGTTTCGCAGCCAATTTCTAATCAAATCATCGGTACGCTCTGAATTTTTGTACCGTGAGATGTCCGTAAGGCAGATATAATCTGCTTTATTTCTGGTTTGAATGGCGATTTCACGGTTAAGGACTTCTATTTTCTGCGTTTTACTCATATTGTCACCTCGATTATCTTCATCGTATCGTTATCAAATATATCAACCACCCTGAGCACATCGTAGAAATAAAGAACAGGTTCAAACGGTGAACTCGGGAAATCTTTATGAGTCGCCATTCACTTTTTCCTTTTTTCGACATTTTTTCCTTGACAAACCCGTCCGCTTGCTGTATTAATTATTAAGCGCCGTGACTGCGTCGAACTGCAGGATTGGGGGAAACCCTGACACGGCGTCTTTTTTTTTAATGTAGCCTCACAATCCCGTATCCCTCTGTTTTCCCCCCCGGACTCCTCCTGATTCTCCCGGCTATTTGCTTGTGGAAACGCCCGTCATTCTTGGCATACCACCGATAAATACCCCCCGCCACCATGTCCGCAAGCTGTATCCCGGTACTGAAATGAGAGGGCACTATAAACAGACCCTCCAGAATATTCGCAAAATTGGAGATGTACTCCCCCTGACCATGCATCATTCTGTAGTGCATATCCTGCAATCGCCTGTCCTGTCTCCGTTCCCTGTGGTCGCAAATAGCGATCCCGTTCATTTTCGTCCCTGCCTCTTTTGACAGATCCTGCAGATAGTATTGAAAACGCTCCATGAGCCGCTTATAGGCGAACCAGTAAAGATCATCATCGCTGTTAATATGGCTTCGCCCATAACACTGCGCCACATCCGCAACCACGGAAATGATCTTGATCGATTTATATCGGCTGATAATGCTGTAAATATCCGTCCTTAACTGCTCCTTCAGTTCGTCCCTAAGATGAGAAAGCGACGTCTCCTTGTTCCGGCTTGTGTAAAAGTACCGCCACTTGATTTCCTTCTCCACCTTGTACTTTCTTCTCAGTGCCTTCAGATCGGCGTCAATCTTGAACCATGTGTCCTCCGATATGATAATCCCCCCAAGCACAAATCTGTCTTCCGGACTCTGTTTCCCAATAGGGACCAGTGCCCCCGATTCATCGATAAAGAGTAAATGCATGTTTTATACTCCCACCTGATTTTTAAACTGGTCGAATTCGACGGTATTGGAATTTGCTTTCAAATTCAACCTTACACCGTCACCTCGATAATCTTCATCGTGTCATTGCCGAAGATATCCACCACTTTGACTGCTATCTTGCGGCGGCCTTTTTCACATTCGTGAAAGGCGCTGGTTAGTTCCAGCGAGCGGTCTTTTTTGGTTCGGAAGCTCTGCCATTCATTTTCAAAAACAAAATCGCCCGTCCAGTGCTCTTCATATTTGCCGGTTTCGGCGTTTTTTACGCGGATAATCTCCCGCTTGCTCTCAAAGTCAAAATCCACGCTCCAGTAATCAATCCAGTCGGTCCATTTTTTCGTCAGAATCTCTCGGTTGATAATACCGGCCTTATCTTTGGTCAGCTTGACCACCTGTCCCTTATCGACAATAACCTTGCTCTTATTGTTTTTGAGTTTCTCATCGGCGGCCACGGAATCCTGCGAGTAAAACACCGAAAAATCGGTCAACTCCACCGCAATATTACTACATTCGCGTCCATTCGCGTTTATTAGCGGTTTCACCTCGATAAACGATACATCATGAAAGACCACCTGATTCTTCTCTACCGCCCGCTTATCGAATACCTCCGCCGGGATATATTTCATGGCCAGATCGATGCCCTTGGTCTTGGCCTCATCTAAAATATTGGGAAACAGGCCCATCTCAAACTCAAAGCCCAATATATCCACGCGGGTGATACGGTGCTTACGGCACTCTAAGATAATCTCTTCGACAAACAATCGCGTTACCGCCATATTCACCGGCCCCACCGCAACTAACCGGCCCGCCTTTTTGCCCTGAAACGTCCTAAACTGACTGGTAGGCTCAGCCCAGTAGGCGTGCAGGATGAGATTGACGAAATCCTTTTCCTTGGCCTCCAACTGCTGCTGTTTTTCTTCTTCCCGCAAATCAGGATTAACCCCGATATAATGCTGACGTTCATATTTACCAAGATTCAATATCTCAAACGCCCGCCAGCTCTTATCCTCGGCCTTCAACTGCCGCTGAACACCGATCATCCGCTTGCGGGTGGTGTGAATAGCAAACTTGCCCAAGTCAGCACCGATCCACTTACGCCCCAGCTTTTCGGCGACAACTGCGATGGTGCCCGAACCACAGAAGAAATCAGCCACCAGATCGCCTTCATTGGAAGATGCCTTGATGATACGTTCGACGAGGGCTTCGGGTTTTTGAGTGGGATAGCCAACCTGCTCATGTTGTCCTTTAGACAAGTTTACAATATCTGTCCATATAGAACCAATAGCAAATTTCGCCTCATCTAAGTAGTATTTTTTGTATTCGCGACCAGACTTTGTCTTGTAGATTAAGTTTAGTTCTCGAAATGTTTGGATGGATTGTTCCGAGTAGTCACCAAGCGTAACTTTCTTGAATTTCCTCCCATCCGGATCCTCATACATATATTCTCGCAATTGGGTATCAGTGAGCTTGTCCTTATATACCGTGTTATATGTAGCGCCGTCTGATTTCCTAAAGACAATAATAGTATCTCCCTCTCTTGACCATTGCTTTGAAGTCTTCTTGGCACCTTTGGCGGCGGAATCCCGTTGCCAAATAATAGTGTTCATAAAGTTCTTTCTACCAAACACATCTTCAAGAACATTCCTAATGTAGGCATCCATCCGCCAGTCACAATGCACATAAATACTACCATCGTTGGCTAATAAATCCCTCATAAGAACGAGTCGTTCGTAGATCATAGCGATAAAGGAATCGGCTCCTTTGCCCCATGTATCACGGTAGGCGATCTCTTCGAGGATGCCAGCCTTCTTTGTCAACGTCTCGCCGCCGATTTCCACATTCATCGAAAAATCCGCCCCCACATCAAACGGTGGATCGATATAGATAAGTTTTATCCCGCCCTGGGCATCGATCTCTTCCCGCAGCGGCCCGTTCTTCAATGATGACAGTATCAGCTTGTTATCGCCCCAGATAAGTTTATTGTTCCAGCCCTTAATCTGCCTGCCGGTCTGCATATCAAAGAGGGTCGGCGCCGCTTTCAAGGCCTCTTCCGTTCGCGGCTCATCGACCTGCTCGATCACCTGAAACGGCAGCACGATATTACAGACCTCAGCGGTCTTGCCGTTCCAGAC